>JANNRO010000503.1:0-1998 GCA_031401505.1 Planctomycetia bacterium | reverse complement strand
GCTCGACGGGCGACATCGCGAAACGGTTCGGCTTCGTCGAACCGACCGGCGGCGGCGAGGGCTACGCGTCGATCCATTTCTCGGGCGGCGCGCTGCTGATCACCCGCGACGTCGAGAAGACGTTTCAGTCGATCCCCGAGTCGAAGCGACTCCTTGGCGCGTCGGAGGCGCTGGCCTCGCTCCCCGTGCACGTGGGCCACATCTATCTGGTGCGCCTCGTGGACGGACGCGAGCCGGGCTTCGAACGCATCGCCAAGATCCTCGTCGTGGGCCATGTTCCCGGGGAATCGGTCACGATCCGCTGGGATCTGCTGTCGCGGTAGTCGCCGACGGGCGTCGCCGCGTACGATGGCTCGCATGAGGCCCCCGCCGCAACCGTGCTCGAGAGCGCGCGCACCGTGGACCCGGGCGCTCCTTCTCCTCGCCGTCGCGGCAGGCCCGGCCGTGCTCACCGCAGCCGACGAGACGCGGGCCCCGATTCCCGACACGGGCGCCCGCGGGACCGCGGTCTCGGAGTTGCGCAAGGAGTTCCGCGACAAGCTCGACAGCAAGGATGCGGAAGTCCGTCGGACGTTGGCCCGTACGCTGATCGACCGCGCGATGGAAGCCGGCGCCGACCCGGTCAGGCGGTACGTCCTGCTCGACCAGGCGATCACGCTCGGCGAAGGCGTTCGCGACGTCCGGTTGGTGCTCGAAGCGCTCGACCAACTCACCCTCATGTTCCAGATGGAGCGCGCCCCCCGAGGCCTCGCCGCCGTCGAGACGATCACGCGCGGGGCGAAGGAAATGGGCGTGATCGCGGAGGGGGCGGGCGCCTCCCTCGAACTGGCCGGCGCGGCCCTCTCGGCCGACGATCCGAACAACGCATCGAAAGCGGTCGCGACCGCCAAGACGCTCGCGAAGACGGCCAAGTTGGGAGGGCTCGCGGCGCGAGCCAACGAGATCGGACTCCTCGTCGACGCCTTTCGGCGGTCGTCGGCCGCGGCGACGGCTGCCAACGCGACGCTCGCCGCCAAGCCCGACGATGCGCCGGCACGCGAGGCGGTCGGCCGGCACCTCTCGTTTGCGCGCGGACGCTGGGACGAGGGCCTCGAGCACCTCTCGAAGTCGACCAACGCCGCGCTGGCGGAACTCGCCACCAAGGAAGCAGGACACCCCGACGACGCGGCAGCGCGACAGGCGCTCGCCGACGGGTGGTGGGACTTCGCCCAGAAGGAGAAGGACCCTCTCGCCCGCGCGAGGGTGCTCGCACACGCGGCGGCGACGTACGAACAGTCCCCCGCGGACGCACCTGCCGACCGAGCGACGCTCGTGAAGTCGCGCCTCGACTCGATCACGTTCTGGGCCTTCGACCGCGGCGCCGCACTCACGAAGGACTTCTCGAAGGACGGCCCGGTTTCGCTGGCGCTTGCAACCGTGAGATCGTTCATCACCCGGCAGAAGGTCGATCGGACCGGCAACGGCTGGCGAACGAGACTCCCCCGATTCCCCGACGTCACCTTCGGCAAGGGCGAGGAGTACTTCTGGCGGCTCGACACGAGCCAGGGCGTGATCACGATCCGTTTCTTCGCGGACTCCGCGCCCAAACACGTCGCGAACTTCCTCTACCTGACCGAGCTCGGCTTCTTCGATGGGCTGAACTTCCACCGCGTCGTACCGGGATTCATGGCGCAGGGCGGGTGCCCGACGGGGAGCGGGGGCGGCAATCCGGGCTACCTGTTCCAAGCCGAATTCAACGCGGGACCCAAACACGACAAGCCCGGCATCCTCTCGATGGCCAACACCGGAGAGCCCTCGTCGGACGGCTCGCAGTTCTTCATCACGTTTCGCCCGACGCCCAACCTCGACGGCAAGCACTGCGTCTTCGGCGAAGTGGTCGAAGGCATGGACGTCGTCAAGAAGCTCGAAGCACAGGGCACGCCCGAGCCCGGCCGGCCCAAGATCCCGCTGGTGATCAACAACGCGAGGGTGTCGGTTCGTTGAGACGAAGCGGGGGGG
>JANNRO010000502.1:0-15668 GCA_031401505.1 Planctomycetia bacterium | reverse complement strand
TTGCGGCGCGTGAGCGTCAACTTCGGCGCGTCGGCGCCGGACACGCGCGCGACCTTGTCGGGCGCCGCGGGAACCTTGCCTTCGACGGGGAAGTCGTAGGGCCACGGGCTCGGCCACTGTTGAGCGGGGGGGGCCTTGACGGTCGGGTCGGCCATGGTCGGTACCAAGCTCCTGATCGACGGACGGCGGATCGTGCGCGGTGGGAACGGTAGAGGGACGGACGGATGACGAAGCGGGACGGTGCGGAGCGAAGACGGGCGAGCGAAAATCGGGTGCGGGACGCGCCCTTCTACTAGGGGGAACTCCAACGGTCGAGAACCTGCTGTGCGATGGCCTTGACGGTGCTGTCGGGGTGCGACAAGAGTCGCTCGACCTTGGGTTTGAGCGTCGGGTCACGGAGCACGAGTGCAGCCTTCATCCCGCTGGCAAGCGCGAAATTCCGCGTCGCCACGATGGCTTCCGCGTTCGGCTCGTCGGTCGTGAATCCGGGAATCGCGCGGCGCGCCATTTCGTCGGCAAACGCCGGGTCCAAGAGCTTGCCCACGAGGTCGATGCCCGACGCATCCTTCGCGAGCGCGAGCGCGACGGCGGCGGTCACGCGGACGTACTCGCTCGAGTCGCCGAGCGCCCCCCGCAACGCGACGATCGTATCGGGGGTGCGCGCACGGGCACGGGAAAGGCCTTCGACGGCCTGGTTGCGTACGGGTTCGTCGTCGTCCTTCAGGAGCGAAATGAGGACCGGCGTGCTCGCACTCGTGTCGAGGAGCGCGATGGCGCGGGCGACGGCCCGTCGGATGGCAGGGGGCGTCGGGGGATGGACGTGGAGGGAGAGCGCGGTCAGGTACGCGGGATCGCCCACGAGCCCCATCGCCGACGCGAGAAACGCCTGACGGTCGGACGTCTTCCCGTCGAACGACTCGGAAAAGGTCGTCTCCAGATCTCGCCGAAACGTGGCGTCGGCATACTCGGCCTTGGCGAGCGCCGCCGCCTTCTCGCTCTCCGGTGCGGCATCGACCTTCGCCCGTTCGGCCTGGAGGATCGTCGCAAGTTGTTGTGCCGATTGCTTTTGCACGTTCTCGCCACCGGAGCGCACGTCGGCCAGGTACTCGCGGATCGACTTCTGCGAACCGCCGATCGCCCCGAAGAAGAGGAACACCCCGACCGACGCGACCACGATCAGGAGCGGAAAGATGAAGAACTGAAACAGAAGCGTCGACCGCCGCGTCGGCTGCTCGCGTGTTTCTTCGCCCGAGAAGATCGGATCGCTCGACGAGACGCCGCCCGACGGATCGCCGCCCGCGGCCATGCCCCCACCGTGCACGGCTTCGCCTTCGGGTCCCGTCGGACCCGCTCCCGATGGAGACGAGGCGGTGGTGCCAGCCATGATCCTCTGGTGGGAAGAGCGAGAAGCAGACGGCAGCCTGCCGGGCAGGCCTCCGAATTCGAACGTGGGCGCAAGCCGACGCCGTAGAGGGAAGAGTAGGAGTCGGGCCCGACGAACCAAGGCATTTCCGATGCTCGTGGACGCTTTTTTCCCCGTTCTCCCGGGTTTCCCCGCCGCCGGGTGCACGGGAGGGGTACGTGGGACGATCGCGGGCCCGGTTGGAGCCGCCGATGCCCACTCGCCCGCATGTCGAAAGTCGCCTGATCCATGGGGAGTACGCCACCCCGAAGTGGGATTTTTCCCACCACGTCGTCCCCCCCATGCCGTCGAGCGTCACGTTTCGCCTCGATTCCGCGGCCCGCGGGGCCCGTGGCTTTGCCGAGTTCGCTCGCCCGACCTCGCAGCGGGGCAAGCGGGTTCCGATCTACATCTACGACCGGCTCGACGAACCCGTCCGCGGGATGCTCGAGGAAAATCTGGCCGCCGCCGAGGGGGCGGGCACCGCGGTCACGTTCGCGAGCGGGATGGCCGCGATCTCGGGTGCGTTCCTCGCACTCCTCGAGTCGGGCGACGAGATCGTGGCTCATCCGACGCTCTACGGGTGCACCCACAGCCTCTTGCGATCGTGGATGCCGCGCCTGGGGATCCGGACGCGGTTCGTCGATCTCTCGCGGCCCGACCGCCTCGAGAAGGCGCTCGGACCCCGTGTCCGCGTCGTCTACCTCGAAACGCCGGTCAATCCGACGCTCGAGATCCTCGATCTGCGCGCCATCGCGAGCGTCATCGCGAAGGTCAATCGGCGTCGAGGCAAGGCGACCCGGGTCCGACTCGTCGTGGACAACACGTTCGCGACGCCGCTCGGTCAGCGCCCCCTCGCGCTCGGCGCCGATTTCGTCGTCGCGAGCCTGACGAAGCATCTCTCGGGCTTCGGCACCGACATGGGCGGGATGGTCGCCGCCGCGAAGGAGTGGGAGCCGTCGCTATTCCTCGTGCGCAAGGACTTCGGGGGCGTGCTGGCCAGCAAGAACGCCTGGCCCATCCTGGTCTACGGGCTCCCGACGCTCGCCGTCCGGGTGAAAGCGCAGGAGGAGCGAGCCATCGAGGTCGCGCGCTTTCTGGAGGCGCATCCGAAAGTCGCGCGCGTGGCGTATCCGGGGCTCGACTCGTTTCCCTGGAAGGAACTCGCACGGCGTCAGATGCTCGACCCCGCGGGGCGCTTCGCGCCGGGAACGTTGGTCTACTTCGTGTTGCGCGGCGCTCCCGCAAAGGCGCGCCGCGCCGCCGAACGCGTCGCCGACCACGTCGCGCATCATGCGTACAGTTTGACGCTCGCCGTGTCGCTCGGCCACGTGCGGACGCTGGTCGAACATCCGGCGAGCATGACGCACGCGGCCATGGACGCCGCGACGCAGGCGCGCGTGGGCATCGATCCGGGGGGCATTCGCGTCAGCATCGGGCTCGAGAACGCGAAGGATCTGATCTCGGATCTCGATCGTGCGCTCGCGCGCGCGTGAATCGAGTCCGCGTCAGTTGAATTCGGGATGCATCGCCGCGTACAAGTCCCGCGTCTTGGTCCGCGTCAATTGAATTCGGGATGCATCGCCGCGTACCTGTCCCACCATATGAACCAGGACTTCGCGCGACGCGTCAGCCACGTGGAGTTCGGGTCCGGCGGCATCGGATCGGCGGGCGACTCCGGCGTCAGCCTGAGGCGTAGACGGCGCAGGATCGCGTCGGCGTTGCGCATGCCATCACGTGCCTCGACCGGCTCGAACCCGTGCGGACCCGACGCCATGCGGTGAACGACGTCGAGCAGCGACGGGACCGCCATCGCGCCGAGCTCCAGAAGCGATTCCCCCGCCGCGCGCCGATCGTCGGGAGCGTCATACGTCATCGCGATCGGAATCCATTGATCGATCTTCGCGCGCTCCGCGGCGTCGAGTCTCGCAGGCGGTGACATCGGGCGCGTCTTGACGGCGTCGAGTTCGGCGCCGGCCAGCGTGCCACCGGTCATGGCCGTATCTCGGCCGAGGAGGAAGAGGAACGAACCCGCGATGACGCCGAAGAGCACGAACGCGATCGTCAGCACGATCGAGATGCGGAGCGCCTTCGGCTCGGCGTCCATGCCGACCTACCTCGGCTCGGTCTGAGGCGCGCCACAGACGCGCTGCAAGAGGCGAAGATCGGCCGCAAGGTCGGCGAACTCGTCGGGCGACAATGCCTGCGCGGCATCGCTCTTCGCCTCCATCGGGCAGGTATGGACCTCGACCATCACGCCGTCGGCACCGGCCGCGCACGCCGCCTTCGCCATCGACGGGACGTACGCCGCGAACCCCGTCGCGTGACTCGGATCGACGACGATCGGCAAGTGGGATCGCGCGCGCACGACCGGCACGGCCGACAGATCAAGGAGATTGCGCGTCGCCGGATCGAAACCGCGGATGCCGCGCTCGCACAACACGACGTTCATGTTGCCCTGCGCGAGGATGTACTCGGCGGCCAGCAGCCACTCTTCGACGGTCGCGTCGCGGCCGCGCTTCAACATCACCGGATGACCGGACTTGCCGACCTCGACGAGAAGGTCGAAGTTCGACATGTTCCGCGTGCCGATCTGGAGCATGTCGACGTTGCTGACGCAGGCCTCGACGTGCCGCGGGTCCATGACTTCGCTGACGGTCCCGATGCCGACGGCGCGCGAGGCCTCGCGCAGCATGCGCAGGCCCTCAAGCCCCAGCCCGCGAAAGGCGTAGGGGCTGGTCCTCGGCTTGTACGCACCCCCCCGCAGGAGGTCGGCGCCGGCCGCCTTCACCGTGCGCGCGATCTCGAGCAGCGTTTCGTAGTCTTCGACCGCGCAGGGACCGGCCACGATCGCAAAGCGACCGGGGCCGCCGATTCGGGCCTCGTTCACCCGGACGACGGTCGGGTCGGAGCGGAACTCGCGGCTGGCCAGCGTGTAGGGCTTGGTCACCCGCACGACCTGCGCGACTCCGGGATAGACCTCGAGGGGGGTGCCGTGGAGTCGTTCCGGGTTGCCGAGCACGGCGATCACCCGCCGGGACTGTCCGTCCACCTCGCGCGCCTCGCACCCCGCGGCCTTGATCGTGTCGACGAGCCGACGGTGGTCGTCGGGGGCGATGCCGCTCTTGAGCAGGAGAATCACGGACCGATTGTAGACCCCGGTCGAGCGCGCGACTCGGCCCACGCGACCGATGGGTCGACCGATCGTGTGACCGATGGGACGAACCTGCCGCCCCTCCTTCGACCCGCACGTCGGCCTCCGGTACTCGGGCATACTGTCGGGCGTGGTGCCTTTGCCCCCCTCCCCCACGCCGCTCCCCTCCCCCGCGCCCCCTCCCCATCGCGACCCTCCCATCGCGGCACACCGTCGTCCGCTCGTTGCCGGCAATTGGAAGATGAACGGAGATCGCGCACTCGCACGTCGATTGGCCGACGCGGCGCTCGTGGCCGCGCGAGCAGCGCCCGAGGTCGACGTCGCGATCTTTCCGCCGTTTCCGCTGCTCCCGTTCGTCGCGCAAGCGCTCGGGTCGCCGAGCGGAACCGTGGCGCTCGGTGGCCAGGCCTGTCACGCAGCCGCCGCGGGCGCCCACACGGCGGGGGTGTCGGCGGCGATGCTCGTCGAGTCCGGCTGCACGTACGTGATCGTGGGGCATAGCGAGACGCGGCGGGAGTGTGGGTCGGACGACGATGGGGTCCGGGGTTCGGCCGCCGCGGCGATCGCCGCCGGACTCCGGGTCATCGTCTGCGTCGGAGAATCCCAGGCGGAACGCGACGACGGGCGAGCGCGATCGGTGCTCGAGCGGCAGGTTTCGGCCGTAATCGGACGCCTTGCCGGGGGTGCGATCGGCCTCGACGTGGCGTACGAACCGGTCTGGGCGATCGGGACAGGGCGGACGGCGACCCCTGACCAGGCTCGGGAAGCCCACGGGTGGATTCGCGCCCTGCTCGACGGGGCGAACGGCGAACGGGCCCGAATCCTCTACGGGGGAAGCGTCCACCCGTCCAATATCGGGGGTTTCCTATCGGTACCCGGCGTGGACGGCGTGCTGGTCGGGGGCCAAAGCCTCGACCCGGCGGCGTTCGCGAGCCTCGTCGAGGCCGCCCGGGACGCTCTAGTTCGGAACACCGCCGCTCGGAGACGTCCGTGACCCTGTCCCCTCTGCTGTTCTCGTCCACCCTGTTCGCCTTCAGCCCGTGGCCGCTCATCCAGGGCTTCGTGATGACGCTCTTCCTATTGACGGGCTTGCTCCTCCTGCTCGTGATCCTGATTCAGGAGGGCAAGGGTGGCGGCGTGGCGGGAGCCTTCGGCGGTGCCGTCGGCGAGTCGTTCGGCGTCAAGGCCGGCACGGTCAATCGATTCACGGCCATTCTCGCGGTCATCTTCGTCGGACTTGCGTTGATTCACGCGTCGATCGCGTCGGCACAGGATCAACCGTTGATCGCGCCCGCTCCGCCGCCGGCGCCGGCGCCCGCCCTGCCCGGCCTCGCGCCCGTGACGTCGCCCGCGATGGGTGACGCGCCGCCCGCGATGGCCGACGAGCCGCCCGCGATGGCCGATGTACCGCCGGTTCCGGCGACGCCCCCTGCACCGGCGGACCCGGCGATGAACGACGCACCGCCCGCTCCGGCTCCGGGTGCGGAGCCTGCGATGGAGCCTGCCATGGACGCCCCGCCGGCACCGGCCGAGCCGGCCGCTCCCGTGGCTCCGGTCGAGCCGGCCGAGCCGGCGATGGTCCCGAGCGATCCGAAGTAGCGCTCGGGCCCGAACGCAAGAGGCCCACGTGACGGGTCCGTCCACGTCGTCGAAGTCGCCGCTGTCGATGACGGGCGCCGGCTCGGCGTCGATCGATACGTCGGCCGGTCGTGTCGATGCCGAAGCCCGCTCGGTCAATCATCGGTTCTTGAAGGTGTCGGCGCACGTTTCGTCGGCGATCTCGTCGCTGGAGACCGAGGTCGAGAATCGCGTGCGGGCCGGTGTGGAACGCGGTCACGTGACGGTGTCGCTTCGATTCACCCGATCGTCCTCGGCCGCGGCGGCGGCGTTCCACGTCGACACGGCCGTCGCGAAGGCGGCGGCGAAGCGGTTGCGTGAAATGGCGCAAGCGGCGGGCATCGACCCGGACGTGACGCTTCGCGACGTGCTCGCGGTGCCGGGCGTGGTGGGCGACGCCGGATCGTCGGAGTTGCCTCCCGAAGTCGTCGCGGCCGCGTCGGAAGCGCTCGACGCGGCGCTCGCGTCCCATCGGATGTCACGCGCGAGAGAGGGGCGGCATCTGGCCGACGAATGCCGCGCGATCCTCGCGCGCATCGCCGTCAATGCCGCCGCGATGCGTGTCCGTGCGCCGGAGTTGCCCAAGCTCTACCGCGATCGGCTGACCGCACGGATCGCGGCGCTGCTCGACGGATCGGGCGTCGCTCCCGATCCGGCCGCGCTGGCGCGCGAGGTCGCGACGTTCGCCGATCGCGCCGACGTGGCCGAGGAGTTGGCTCGCCTCGACGCCCACCTCTCGCACGCGGCGTCGCTGCTCGCGTCCGACGCCGCGGTCGGCCGCAAGCTCGATTTCCTGATCCAGGAATTCCATCGCGAGATCAACACGCTCGGGAGCAAGTCGCCCGACCCGGAGATGACCGCCATCGTGCTCGACGTGAAGGCCGACGTGGAGCGGCTGCGCGAGCAGGTGCAGAATTTCGAATGAGCGGCGCGACGCCGAACTCCGCCGGCGGTCCTACCGCGCGAGGACGTCTCGTCGTGGTCTCGGGCCCGAGCGGTGTCGGCAAGACGGCGGTCATCGACCGCCTGCTCGCACACGCGCGCTTTGCGCGCGCGGTGACCGCGACGACACGGACGCCTCGCACGGGCGAGAAGGACGGCATCGATTACGTGTTCCTCTCAAAGGATGAATTCGCGCGCCGCGTGGCGGCAGGTTGGTTCCTGGAACACGCCGACGTCTACGGTCGGCTTTACGGAACGCCCCGCATCCACGCGGAGGCGATCCTCGCGTCGGGGCGTCATTGCCTGCTGAACATCGACGTCCAAGGCGCGGCGTCGCTTCGGGCCGCCGGAGTCGACGCGTGGTTCGTCTTCCTCGTGCCCCCGAGCCTCGCCGAACTCGAGCGGCGATTGAAGGACCGGGGGCTCGACGCCGTCGACGTGGTCGCGGGCCGGCTCGCGGCGGTCGACCGCGAGATGGCGCAGGCCGACCGGTTCGATCTGCGGCTCGTGAACCGCGATTTGGACGTCACCGCGCGAAAGTTGGCCCTGTCGGTCGGAGTGGCCCTACCATGAGCGGTTCGTAATCGACGGCGTGCCCTTTCCGATCGGGAGTGAACCTTCATGATGGACGAGAAGATCCGAATCATCGACGAACTCGACGTCAAGGTCGGGGGTCGGTTCAAGTTGACGGCGCTCCTCCAGAAGCGCATCCGCGAGCTCGTGGCGGGCGCGCCGCGCCTGGTCGAGATCCGGTCCGACAATCCGATCGACGTCGCGATCGCCGAAGTGCGCGCGGGCAAGGTCGAACTGGTCACCGAGGACGCGGAGTAGTCGCGGACACGGCATCGTCGCGGGCCGTCGGCCCCGCGCGCCCGAGGTTCCGAACCGGAGCGGAGGACACGATCTTGGTCCGAATCGTCCTCGGCGTCGGCGGCTCGATCGCGGCATACAAGGCGGTCGACCTCTGCTCGAAGTGCGTGCAGGCGGGCTTCCAGGTCGACGTGATCCTGACGGCGATGGCGACGCGGTTCATCCGTGCGCTGTCGTTCTCGGCGTTGACGCACCGTCCGGTATTCACCGACGGCAACTGGACCGACGGGAGCGGGCCAGCGCAGCATCTGGCGGTCACGGACTCGGCGCAACTGCTCGTCGTCGCGCCCGCGACGGCCGACCTGATCGGCAAGTTCGCCAACGGGATCGCGGATGACATTCTTTCGAGCACGTATCTGGGGGCACCCTGCCCGGTGCTCGTGGCGCCGGCGATGAACCAGCGCATGTGGAAGCACCCGCGAGTGCGGGCCAACGTCGAACGACTGCGGTCCGACGGCGTGACGCTCGTCGAGCCGGGAACGGGGTACCTGGCCGAGGGCGACGTCGGTCCCGGCCGACTGGCCGAGCCGGCGGAAATCCTCGCGGCAATTCGCGCGAAGTTGGGGTAGCGCGCGGGCGCGCGTCGGGATCACGGCGTCCGCGTGGAAGGGAATCGGCGATGAAAGTCGCGTTGGCGCTGCTCCCCGGACGCGAGATCCAGAACCGCGTCAATCGCCTCGCGTGGCAAATCCATCGGCGGTGGAACACGGGCACCAAACCACGGGCGCTCCCTCCGCACGTGTCGTTGAAGCAGCCCTTCGAGGTGGAGGGTGAGTTCGCCCACGTAGAGCGGTACGTGGCGGGGCTCGCCGCCGAATTGACTCGATTCGAACTGGTGTTGAAGGGGTGCCTGTTGTGGGAAACGGTCTTCGCGATCGACGTAGAGCCGTCGACGAAGCTTCGCGGACTCCACGCCCGATTGAACGCGGAGTTGCCGCACTTCGTGAGCGACGCGAGCGCGCCGTTCGACGGCGATCGCTACCACTTTCACCTGACGGTCGCGACCGGAGGCGCCAGTCCGGCGGTTTACCGCGAGATCTACGAGGAATACGGCGACGAGTCGTTTGCCGGGTCCGTCCTGGCGACGGAGTTGGCGATGTTCGTCTACGACACGCGGGTCGAAGGCGCGTGGCAGTACATGTCGCACACGGTGCTGCCGCTGGGGTAAGGCCCGGAGTCGGGGAGCACGGTGAACGCGGGGTCTTGGCGACCGGATCATCTCGAAGACCGCCCGCAAAGACGGATCGGCGTCGCAAACTTTTCTTCTTGCGCTGCCGGTCCCGCATGTTAGTTTATTGTTCGTGTTGGCGTACAAGATCAAATCCGGAACCCCCGAAGCGCGCGAGGCGGCGGTCTTGCAGTTCAAAACCGCCGCCGCCCTCTCGCGGCACGTGGCGCTTCTCGGGGCCAAGGCCGTGCTCGAACTCGAGCGGACCGACGCACACCGCGGCGAGGGGGCGTCGTCGATCGCCCCCTTCGGCGAAATGAACGGCCTCTCGGCCGCTGAGTCCCGAACGTGGGCGAATCTGGCACTCGCGATCTCGCATCCCCAGCCGTCCGACGAACCCGCGAGCAGGAGTGTGGCCGCCACGACGATGTCGCCAGGTGAGTCGCTCGGGGCAGCGATCGAGTCCGAAGTCGCCTCCGGCACGATCCCGGTTGCATCGGCGGCGGTGCTCGGTGAGGTGATCCGCTTCGAGATGAACGCGCAGAGAGAAATCGCACGAGCCGCCGAGAAGGCCGGCAAGCCCGCCCCACCGGCAGTGGTCGTCCAACTCGATCCGGAGTGGCTCGAGTTGGCCCGAGTCAAGAGCACGCGCGACTTTCGCCGGCACTACCTGCGGCGCATCGACGAATGGAAGGGCGGCGGGCCGACGACGCGCCTTCTGGCATACGTCACGAACTCGATTCGCGAAGATCTCGCTCGTGCGCGAGTCCTGGCATCGCGCAAGGCCCAGAATGCCCTCTCGATGGGCCAAGTGCTCGGCCTCGTCGTCGGCGAATGGCTCGACAAGCACGACCCGATGCGAAAAGACCCCGGCACGAGGCGCCTGCCCGACACGGCGACGATTCCCGGAAGCCGCTACGTCCCCGCGGAGGTAGATCGCCACGTGCGCGCGCGAAGCGACGACGAGTGCATCGTCCCGTTCTGTGACGCCGACATGTGGTTGCACCGGTCCCATCGCGTGGCGCATCGCGACGGTGGGAGCCGCGAGGCGCATCAACTCGATCTCCTCTGCCCGTACCACCACTTTCTCTACGAAACCGGCTGCATCCTCATCACGGGCCCCGCCGACGCCCCGATCGTGACCGACTATCTCGGTCGGCCGATCGATCGGCGGAGAACGTGGCTCGTTCGGAGCGACGACCCGATGTGGGCGTCGCTCTGGAAAAAGGCGAGAGAGAGCATTTCGACTTCTTCCAACGCGAACGGCGGCGATCCACCGAGGCTGTCGTCCGGCCCATCGCCGAGTCCATCGCCAGAGTCATCTTCACGCGCGGCCCCGGCGAGCAGCGATTCGACGAGCAACCATTCGCCGAAGTCGAGCGCCCGCTCACCCGGATGCGCGGGGCGGGGCGACGAGCCGATGGCACGTGAAGGCGTTTCGGATTCCCCGAAAGGCGGTGGCGGATGACGTGAGTTCGTGACGACGGGTCGAGACGGGACGACCCGGCCCCGACGCGCGTTGCATGGTCAGTCCACCCGTCGACGCTCGCGCCGCGCCGTTCGATCGAGATCGTCGGGGGCCGTACGCATCCGACGCTAGACTCCGATCCCATGACCTCGACGCCTCGCACCCTCGCCGCCCTGCTGCTGCTGGCTGGCGCGGCGGCGGCGTTCTTCGCGTGCGGGGAGAGTGAGCCGACACCGCGGCCGGCTGCCGTCCCGTCAGGCCCCGCGGCCCCGGCCCCGGCGGGCACCGATACCGGTGCCACGGCCCTCGCCGTCTGGAAGGCGTTCTATCGGCCCGGGCCCGACCGCATCCCCCACGAATCGGCGACGAACCCGGGCACGCCGTGGGGCGACTACGTCGGCAGCACGGCCTGCAAGGAGTGTCACCCCAAAGACTACGCCGACTGGCGCGACTCGTTCCACAGCCGCACGCTCTATGACACGCATCCGAAGACCGTGATGGGAGATTTCTCCGGCGGCTTCGGCACGTTCGACGACCCGAAGTATCCATCGTCCGTCCGACCGTTCACGAAGGACGGCCGCTTCTACATGGAGGTCGCCCGCAAGCGACTGGGCATTCCCCATGCAATGGAATTCCCTCGCGTCGAGGAAGGCACCTTCGAAGTCATCTACGCCTTCGGCAATCGCCGCCATCAGCCCTACGTCGGCCGCTCGACCGACGGCAAGTACTGGGTGATGCCCGTCTACTGGGACGACGTCAAGCGTGCGTTCTCCTGGGACGGATGGCGCCCCTACACCAGCAACTGCGCCCATTGTCACGTCACGGGCATCAAGACCGACGAAAAGCAGTGGTTCAGCGAGCAACCCTCGATCGGCCTGACGAATCCAGAGAGGTATCTCCCTCCGCCCGATCGCGAAGGCTGGGCCGAGGGTGCCGTCGGTTGCGAGGTCTGCCACGGCCCGGGTCGCCATCACGTCGCGAAGGCGACGGAGATGGGCGCCGAAGGTTATCGCGCGTACCTCGCGGGCGGCGGCGAGCCGACGATCTACGATCCGGGCAAGGACACGCCGCTGCGCCGCGCCCAGCAGTGCAGCACCTGCCACACGTTTCACGCCGAGAGTCAGGTGACGTTCTTCCCCGGCCCCAAGGGCTACCCTCACGAGCCGATCGCTCGCATCCCCAAGAAGAGTACCGTCGGCGCGTATCACGACAACGGGACCGAGATGGCCATTTGCTCCGTCCAGCGCGTGCTCGACCACAGCAAGATGGGCAAGGCCGGCGTCGAGTGCCGCGACTGCCACGACCCGCACGGCAACTCCCACTGGGCCGAACTGACGCTGTCGATCGACGACAATTCGCTGTGCCTGAAGTGCCACCAGAGCAACGCGTCGGGCGCCTTCAAGGACGCCGCCGCCGTCGCCAGACACGCGCGCCACAAGGCCGACGGCCCGGGCGTCCTCTGCGTCGAGTGCCACATGCCCCGCGACAAGCACTTCAGCGAGGGCATCCTCGTCATGAGTGCCGAGCTCCACTCCCACGAGATGACGACCCCCACCGGCTACGAGTCCGAGCGAGGCGGGCCCGCGTCGGCGTGCAACATGTGCCACAAGGACCGCGACGCGCTGTGGACGCGCAAGCATCTCGAGGCGTGGCGTCGGGAGAAAAAATAGTTCGTTCGTATCCGCTTCGCATCCGCGTGGCTTTCGCGTGGCATCTGCGTGGCACCGCAAACGCCGACGCCCCGTCGCTCCCGTCCGGGCGATCCCGCTCCGATCTACTCGGAGGCGGTATGCCCCATGAAACATGATCTCGTCGACGTCCCCCCGCTTCCCCCGCTTCCCCCGCGCGACCGAACCCGGTCCGACGCCGAACGCCACGAGCCGGTCGCGCTCGAACTGATCGGCGTACTCCTCGCGCTGCTGGGACTGCTTCTCGGGAGCGCGATCGTCACGCTCGCCCCCGTCGGAAGCCCCCGCGGCTTCGCAAACGTCACGGGAGCGCTCGGACGCACGGTCGCCGACGGGCTCACCCTCGCGATCGGCGTCGGGGCCTACGTCCTCGTCGCATTCCTCGTCGCCTGGGGCATTTCCTGCCTACGCGGGCACTCCCCGCGAAACTGGGGCCGAAAGGCGTTGATGGTCCCCCTGTTCGCGGGCCTCCTCGCCATGCTCGCGGCCCTCGTCCTGCGCCGTCTCCCCGCGCCCGGACTCTGGCGGGCGGGTCCCGGTGGCTACGTCGGTGCCGCCTTCGCGCCCGTCCTCTTCAAACTCGTCGGACGCGCCGCCGGACTCCTGACCGCCGGCCTATCCATCGCGGTCCTGCTCCTCGCGACCGACTTCCGCCTTTCGGCACTTTTCGAGAAGGCCGGCCTCTCGTCGCGACGCCGCCCGCGACGCAGCAAGTCTCCCGTTCCCGCCCTCGCGGGCGCGGGCGCGGGTTTTGACGGCGGCTCCGAGGGCCAGGACCCGTCGGAGTCGGACGCCGGTCCCGTCCACGGTTCAGGCCACGGCTCCGATCGCGGTTCCAACGGCGCCTCGGACGGCGATGGCCCCGAATTCGACCGCGACGAAGACGCGCGCGCGCTCCTCGACGACGCCTCCGCCGACGCCGCGCTCTCGCGTCACTTCGCCGACGAGGAAGAGGCCGAGGGACGCGAGTCGTCGATGACCGTCGGCCGGGACGACGACGACGACGATCTCAACCACTCGACCGAACCGATCGTGGCGGCGGCCCCCGCCGCCATTCCCCCCTCGCTGCTCGCCCCCAAGCCGAAGCGTGTCCCGCTCCCGCCGAAGCGCTACGCAGGCACCTACGAGTTCCCGCCGTCCTCGCTGCTCGAGCCCGGCGAATCGGTCGACCCGGAGAAGGTCCGCTCCGAAATCGAGCGCAACGCGGCCGTCCTCGCGACGACGCTGCGCTCCTTCGGCATCGAGACCCGCGTCGTGGCCCAGCGCCGCGGACCGGTCATCACGTTCTACGAACTGGAGCTCGAGGCCGGCACGCGCATCAACCGCGTCGCGACCCTCGACAAGGACCTCGCCGTTGCCTTGAAATCGGAGAGCGTGCGTGTGGTCGCGCCGATCCCCGGAAAGAACACGATCGGCGTCGAGGTTCCCAACACGATCCGCGACTCCGTGCGCCTGCTCGACCTGATCGAAGAAGGCCACGACCGCGTGGCGCGCCGCGCGATGCCGCTCTTCCTCGGCAAGGACGCGATGGGCGAGCCGATCATCGAGGATCTGGCCGCGATGCCGCACATGCTGATCGCGGGCGCCACCGGCTCGGGCAAGAGCGTCTGCGTCAACTCGATCCTGCTCTCGCTCCTGATGACCCGTACGCCGGACGAGGTGAAGGTCATCCTGATCGACCCCAAGCAGGTCGAATTGTCGTTCTTCGAGGGCATCCCCCACCTGCTGACGCCCGTCGTCACGAACATGAAGAAGGCGGCGCAGATCCTCGAATGGGCCGTCGCGAAGATGGAGCAGCGCTACGACCTCCTGCTGCGCTGCGGCGTGCGCAACATCGCGGGCTACAACGCGATCGGGATGGAGCGGCTCCTGAAACTGCGCGAGGAGCATTCCTACGACGCGACCGACGCGCCCGATCTCATGCCCTACGTCGTGATCGTCGTCGACGAACTGGCCGACTTGATGCTCCAGCACGGCAAGGACGTCGAGATCGCGATCATCCGGCTCGCCGCCAAGAGCCGCGCGGTCGGCATCCACCTGATCCTCGCGACGCAGCGGCCGTCGGTGGATGTCATCACGGGGTTGATCAAGTCGAACATGCCGATGCGCATGTCGTTCAAGGTCTCGTCGATGATCGACAGCCGCGTGATCCTCGACCACAAGGGCGCCGAGAAGCTCCTCGGTCGCGGAGACACGCTCTTCATTCCGCCGGGCTCGTCGGTCTTGAAGCGCGCGCAGGGCACGTTCATTTCGGACGCGGAAGTGAAGGCGATCGTCGACTTCGTGAAGGACAAGGCCGGCCCCGCGGAATACACCGACATCCTCGGCGAGACGGCCGAGGGGCTGGGCGACCCGAACGAGGAAGACGAGCTCTACGACGACGCCGTGCGTGCCGTCCTGATGACGAAGCTCGGCAGCGCGAGCATGCTGCAGCGAAAGTTCGGCATCGGCTACACACGCGCCTCGCGGTTGATCGACATGATGTGCGACCACCGCGTCGTCGGCCCCCACAAGGGCAGCAAGGCCCGCGAGTTGCTCGTGACGCTCGAGGAGTGGGAAGCGCTGCGCATCCAGAAGGAGGCCGAGCGCGCCGCCCATCCGATCCCGACCCCGATGCCGGAGGAAGACCTCTCGGGCGTCGAGTTGGGTGCCACCGAGGCCGACGACGGCGTCGCCGACAAGGGCTCGGACAAGGACACGCGCAACGTCTCGAGCCCCTGGGACTGACGGGAGGCAGTAGGCGACGGATTCCGCGTGACCGGCCGGGGTGGCTCTGCGTGGTATAGGTGTGAGACTCGTGCTGCCTCGATTCACCCGCACCGACTACGCGCGCCTGCCGGAGGGGTTTCCGGCCCAGCTCGTGAACGGATGCCTCGTCAAGGAACCCGCACCGACGTACGGGCATCAGGTCTTTCTGGGAACGCTCTATTCCCAACTCGTCTCGCTCGTAGGCCGCAAGCGTGCCGTAATGGCCCCGTGCGACGTCGGGATCGACGAATTCAACGTCTACCAGCCTGACGTCCTCGTGCTGGACGACATCCCGTCCTTCGACGTCCACGACGTCGGAATCCCGCTGCTCGCGATCGAGGTGCTCTCCCCCTCGACGGCGCGACGCGACCGGGACGTGAAACGCAGGAAGTTCATCGCGGCCGGGGTCGCCGAGGTGTGGATCGTCGATCCCGTCTCGAGGACCGTCGAAGTCCACTCGAAGAGCGGTCGCACGGTCGCCGCGGGGAACGACGTCGCTCGATCGACCGCCGTTTCTGGATTCGACGTCGTGCCGAACGTGCTGTTCGCGCCGTAGTTCCGCAAGCGATTCGGACGTCGGGACACCCGCCCCGCCACCCCCGCTTGTCCGG
>JANNRO010000501.1:0-2846 GCA_031401505.1 Planctomycetia bacterium | reverse complement strand
CGCCCCGGCCGCGCCCCAGCCGTACGTCGCTCCCGCGGCGCCCGCCCCCGCGAAGGGCCAGATGGCCTGCGCGAAGGGGAAGTGCGGCTAGATCGCGTACGGCTTCCGATCCCGTGGTGAATGAGCGGTCTTCGACGAGACGTTCGGCGCCCCGACAAAGACCGCGAGTCGAATTCAACGAGCGGCGCGGGTCGTTCGTCCGTTCCGGCAGCGCGCCCTCCCGCCCCGCGTCGGGCGTGAACATCAGGTGAACTCGTGAGTCGATTTTCCGACCGGTTCGGCCTCCCAGCGCTGGGCGCCGGGATCGGGCTCCGGTTCGAGCACGTCGACCGCATCCTGACCGAACTCGTCCCCGTGCCCTGGTTCGAGGTGGTTTCCGAGAACTACATGAACCGCGGCGGACTCGTGCGCCGACAGATCGAGGCGGCTTCCGAACGCTGGCCCATCGTGTGTCACGGGGTGTCGATCAACCTCGGCGGGACCGACCCGCTCGACGCCGAGTACCTCGCCCAGTTGAAGCGCTTCGCCGATGACGTCGACTCGCCCTGGGCCAGCGATCATCTCTGCTTCACCGCGATGGACGGCACCGCGATGAACGATCTTCTGCCCCTCCCGCGCACCGAAGAGGCGGCCCGACACGTCGCCGCGCGCGTGCGCCGCATCCAGGAGGTGCTCGAGCGACCGTTCCTCGTCGAGAACGTCTCGAGTTATCTCGACCCGACGCCCGCGGGCGGCATGGACGAGGCGCTGTTCGCGACCGCGGTCTGCGATCTGGCCGATTGCGGCATGCTGCTCGACGTGAACAACGTGCACGTCAACGCGGTCAACTTCGACGGCGACGCGTGGGAAACGCTCCGTCGCATGCCGCTCGATCGCGTCGTCCAGCTCCACCTCGCGGGGCCCGAACCCAAGGGCGAACTCCTGCTCGACACGCACGGGGCCCCCATCCAGCCGGTCGTCTGGGAACTGACTCGGCGCCTCTTGCCGCTGCTCGGACCGACGAGCGCTCTGGTCGAGTGGGACAACAACATGCCCCCGCTCGAACGCCTCCTCGAAGAGCACGCGAAGGCCGCGGCCCTCCTCGAGGAGTCGTTGTCGGCGACGGGAGCGGCCTCCTAGTGCCGTACGTCGACGTCCTCCGGGGGCTGAAGGCGCTCTTCCTCGAGCGGCCCGAGGCGAAGAGCGTGGACGCGCTGCTCGCCGCCCGGGCGCCCGGACTCTCCGCCGACGAGCGGCGGGTGTTGACGTCCATTCCCGACGATCGGCTGGCCATCTACGTCGGCCTGCTCCGCGAGAACCAGGCCACGATGCTCGACTTCGTCGCGCCGTCGACGGTCGAGGTGGTGGAGAAGTTCGGAGCCGTCCCCCGCAAGGAGTTCGCGCGCGCGACGCTCGTCGAGACCCCGCGCCGCTCGTCCGGTATGCGCGAGTTGTCGCAGCGCGTCATCGATCACCTGACGGGCGCCGGACGGGCATCCGTCGAACGCTGTCCCGCCATCCTCGATCTGGCCCGCCTCGAGCGCGCGCAGACGGAGGCCTTCTATGCGCTCGACGTGCCGGGATCGCTGACTCCGCCGGAGTTCGCCGAGCGCGTGACGCAGGCGACGGTCGACGAGGTGCTCGCGTTCGCCTACGTCGTCGCGCCCTCGGTGCGGATCGTGGCGCTCGAGCGCGACGTGCTGGCCTGGCGGGACCGGCGCGCGACGGGCGACACGTGGGACGCGCCTCCGCCGCCGCTCGAGGTACCGATCGAGGTATTGGTCACGCGCGATCCACACTCGCTCCAGCCGACCAGCCATCGCCTCGCACCCGCGATGCTCGCGCTCGTGCGCCCGAGTTCGGCGAAAGCCGACGAACCGCGCCGCACGCTCGAGTCGCTGGCCGAACGCTGGGTCGAGGCTTCGGGTTCGTCGCCCGACGACGAAACCGCCCCGGCGCGCTTCTTCGAGCAGGCGGCCGAGTGGGTGCGACTCGGCGTGCTGATCGTCTATCCGCCGGATTCGGGCCCCGTCGCGGGATCCTCGCGCTCGACGGCCGACGAAACGGACGTCGAGACCCGATCGTAAAGTCGGCCGACGGTCGCAACGGAACGGCTTACAAATCACGGGGTATCGCTGGGCTGACGCGCCTCGTGCCGGGCGCCTTCGAATCGGCGACGGGACCTGCGTCCGACGTAACCGTATTTGCTTTCATATGTTACGACTCGACGGGTCGACGACATACGTGGCCCGACAACGACGCCGAGAATCGGTCCGACGCTTGCTATCCACCAGCCGTTCGTGTCGTATTCCGCCGTAGGAGTACGATTCGCAGGGCAGGCCGTTCGGCGTCGGGTGTTTCAGCGATCGGCACCGGACAGCGAACGATTTCGGGAGGGATTTCGGCATGAGGAACTTGAGGTTCGGGTCCGTCCTCGGCGGCGTGCTTGCCGCGTGTCTCCTCGCGGCCCCCGCCATCGCCGGAGGCAACGGCGGCGCGGGAGGCAAGCCCGGAGTTCCCGGCATCGGTGGCGGGGCGAAGGGCGGCGGAGCAGGCGGCGGTGGGAATGGGGCGGTCCCCGGATTCGCCATCCCCGGCTTCGGCGGCGGGCCGATCATCATCATCATCATCATCCCGGGGCTCCCGGGAGGCGGCGCGGGTGGCGGCATGGGCGCGCTTCCCGGCATCGGCAACATTCCGGGTCTCCCTCCGCTTCCGGGGTTGCCTGGTGCTGGCGGTCCTCCCCCGCCGAACGGTGGCAACGGGAAGGGCGGCGGCAAGGGTGGTGGTAAGGGCGGCGGCAAGGGTGGCCCGCCGGGCCTGCCCCCGCTGCCGGGACTTCCGCCACTGCCGGGTCTTCCGCCGCT
>JANNRO010000500.1:0-3982 GCA_031401505.1 Planctomycetia bacterium | reverse complement strand
CCCGCTCCGCCGAGAATCTCGCCGACTTTGGCCGGGTCGCCTCCGAGCAGCGTCACGAGGAGGATGATCACGAGGCCGCCGAGGCCACCCCCGATCATCATGCCGGGACCCGCTCTTCGGCGATCGTCCACGTTGCTGCTCTCGCGTGCGCCATCCATCCGCATGAAGAACCTCTCGATCGCCCGGAAGGAACCGCAGGCTCGGGCGTACCCTGCTCCTTGGATGCTAGTCGGATCGCGCGGGAGTGGGAAATCGGGCGCTCGGCAGTTGAGGAATACGTGCCTTCCGTATCTCCGCACTCCGTACTCGGTCTCCCGTTACCGGTCGAACAGAGAATTGATCAACCGCTCGACATCGACGCCGACGTGATTCGCCACGGCCCCGAGGATGCCACGCAACGTACCGACGCGGAGTTCGGAGTGCGCGGGAATCGTGACGTGATGTTCGCCGTTCGGGAGCTTCGCGACGAGACGCATGTGACTGCCGGTCTGGCGAACGACCTCGTATCCGTATCGCCGGAGGCGCTTTGCGAGATCGCCCCCCGACACGTCCCGCGGCAACCTCACGCCTGAATGACCTCGTCGTGTACGTGGTGCAGCCGGATGACTCGGGGGGCACTTCCCGGCTCGAAGTGACATCGAACGGCATCGCGAATCATGTCGCGCAGTGTGGCGGCAGTATCCGCCTCGGTGAAGATGTCGAAGCCCAGCGCGCGAGCTTCGAACCCGCCCTCGTCGGACTCGCTCACCGCGAACACGATTTCTTCAGGTACGTCGGACGATCGATGCGGGGTGGCCATGCCGCCTAGTTTATCGGGAATGTCGGCCCACGTCTGCTCCGCCGGAAGACCGGCGGCTCAAGCCGAACACGGGATACGAGACGCGGAACGTCCGACCCAGGGCCGCGCGCCGATCCGCAAAATCGGGAGGTGGCACACCGAATGTCCGTCCCCTTGTCGCCGCGTGGGGAAGTTGAAGCATACGTGCCTCCCGCACTCGCGCGAACGTACAGTTCGTGGATGGACCCGAATCGACGGTGGACAGCGAGCGCCATTGCGCTGGCGATCGCCGGCGTCGGCGCCGTGGCCTTGGCGGTCTGTTCCAAACTCGGTTGGCCGTGGGTGTACGCGTGGCCCGACGTTCGCGATGACTCTCCGATGGCGTTCGTTCGAGATCGTCAGGCACCCTGGTGGCCGAGTGTCCTGTTTCTCGGAATCGGCTCGCGGGCGATCTGGTGGGCTCGCGACGGGCGGCGCGTGGCCGGATCGATTTCACTCGGGCGACTCGGAGCCGTTCTCGGCGCGCTCTTCGTCGCGGTGGGGGCGTCCACGTGGGCTTGCATCATGGCTTGGAACTTCTAAGCAGCCCCGACTCAGTTCGTGCACCGCAACTGTCGGTAAACGCACGGATACGCTTGTATTCAAGGACCCCGGTGCACGGGCGGGGTGCAGGAACTTACTCGGGTTTGCTTAGTCGTCACATGATCAGTGGAAGTCGCGGGAGCGGAAGAGGGAGGCTTCGAAGGGATCGCCGGCGGAGGTGAGATCGGAGACCTGGACGTGGACCACGATCCCCTTGCGCTCGACGCGGCCGCGAGCGAGCACGAAGACGCCGTCGAGCGCGGCGCGCAGACAACGTTCGAAGACCTGGGGACGCAGGATCAGGTTCGCCGAACCGGTCTCGTCCTCGATCGTGAAGAAGACGATCCCCTTCGCCGTCGAAGGCCGTTGACGCACCAGCACCAACCCGGCGACGAGGACCTCGCGACCGTGGGGTGAACGCACGTCGCTCGTGAGATCGATCGCGGGCACGGCCCCCATCGCCCGCAGTCGCTCCCGGTGAAACGACACCGGATGAGCCTTGAGCGACAACGAGACCGAGGCATAGTCGCGAGTCACCTCCTCCGAGAGCCCGATCGCGGGCAGGGACTCGAGTCCGGCGGCCGTCTCGGCCACGGCCTCGGCGAAAAGCGGCATCGACTCGTCGCGCAGCGCCCGCACGTGCCAGAGCGCCGCCTGACGCGAGAGCCCCATCGAGGCAAATGCGTCGGCGGACGCGAGCCGACGCAGCGCCGACGCCCGCACGCCGGACGCGCGATGGAGCGATTCGACGCTCGTGAACGGACCGTGGCTCGTGACGGCGCGAGCGACCGCGTGGGCGTCGATCTGGGAAAGGCCGCGCACGAGTCGCATGCCGAGCCGCAGTGCGGGCCCGCCGAGCCCCGCATCGCGTGCACCGCCGACGTCGGCACCCGGCGTGCGCGTGGGGCCCGCCTCCAGCGTGCAGTCCCACCGGCTTGCGTTGACGTCCACCTCGCGCACGACGACGCCGTGGTTCTTCGCGTCCTCGACCAATTGCGCGGGGCCGTAGAAGCCCATCGGCTGGCTGTCGAGCAAGGCCGCCGTGAAGGCCGCCGGATGACGGCGCTTCAACCACGCCGAGACGTAGACCAGGAGCGCGAACGAGGCCGCGTGCGACTCGGGGAAGCCATACTCGGAGAAGCCGCGGATCTGCGCGTGGCAGCGATCGGCGAACTCCTTCGGGTAGCCGCGCTCGATCATCCCGTCGACGAGTCGCTTCCCGAGACGGTCGATGTCAGTGGTCTTCCGCTTCCACGCGGCCATGGCGCGGCGCAGCCGATCGGCCTCACCGGGGGTAAAGCCCGCGGCCACGATCGCGAGCGTCATCGCCTGCTCCTGGAACAGCGGCACGCCGAGCGTCTTGGCCAAGACGCGCTCGACGGCCTTGCTCGGATAGGTGACGGGCTCCTCGCCCGCACGCCGGCGCAGATACGGATGCACCATCCCGCCCTGGATCGGGCCGGGCCTGACGATCGCCACCTCGACCACGAGGTCGTAGAAACAGCGAGGCTTCAAGCGCGGCAACATGGCCATCTGCGCGCGGGATTCGATCTGGAACACGCCGACGGTGTCGGCCTCGCAGAGCATGTCGTAGACCGACGGATCTTCGGGAGGGATCGTGGCCAACGACCACGCCACGCCGGGCGCGAGCGCGGCCTCGTCGGGGCGACCCATGGCCTTGAGGTGCGCGAACGTCTTGCGCAGCGCCGTCAGCATGCCGAGGCCGAGCACGTCGATCTTCAGGATGCCCATCGCGTCGAGGTCGTCCTTGTCCCACTCGATCACCGTGCGGTCGGGCATCGACGCGTTCTCGACGGGCACCAGTTCACACAACGGCCCCCGTGTGATGACGAAGCCTCCCACGTGCTGGGAGAGATGCCGGGGAAACCCCGCGATCTCGCGACACAGGTCGACGACCGCGCGCGCGACGGGATCGGCGTCCGACAGCCCGGCCACCGAGAGATCGGGAGGTTCGTCGCCCCACGCGTCGGCCGCCTTCGCGAGCCGATCGACGGCGTCGAGCGAGAGCCCCATCGCCTTGCCGACGTCGCGCACCGCGCTCCTCGACCGGTAGGAGATGACCTCCGCCGTCAGGGCCGCGCGCTCGCGGCCGTACTTCGCGTAGAGATACTGGATGGCCTCCTCGCGGCGTTCATGCTCGAAGTCGAGGTCGATGTCGGGCGGCTCGCCCCGCTCGCGGGAGACGAACCGCTCGAAGAGCAGGTCGATCCGCGTCGGGTCGAGCGCGGTCACGCCAAGGCAGAAGCAGACGGCGGAGTTGGCGGCCGCCCCGCGGCCCTGACAGAGGATGCCCCGCGAGCGCGAGAACGCGACGAGGTCGTGGACCGTCAGGAAATACGACTCGTAGCGAAGGAACGCGATGGTCTCCAATTCGTGCTCGAGCAGACGGGTGACCGACTCGGGTACGCCCGCGGGATAGCGCTCGGCGGCCCCGATTCGGGTCAATTCGCGCAGATGCGCGATGGCGGTCGTGCCCGGCGGACAGACTTCGTCGGGATACTCGTACCGGATCGAGTCGAGCGAGAAGCGACCCGCACGCGCGGCGATCTCGACCGTGCGATCGAGCGCCGTCTCGTGCCCCTCGAAGAGTCGCGCCATCTC
>JANNRO010000499.1:0-5225 GCA_031401505.1 Planctomycetia bacterium | reverse complement strand
CTCGTCGTGCTCGGGCCCCTGCTGCTCTTCTCCGGACACCTCACCCGCGCGCGGCGACGGGGTGTCCGGGAGTACGGAGTCCTCGCAAACCGCTACGGGCAGGAGTTCGAGGACAAATGGCTGCTCGGCACCCCGCCCGTCGACGAGAAACTGCTCGGCAACGCCGATGTCCAATCGTTGGCCGACCTGGCCAGCGGCTATGACGTCGTGCGGGAAATGCGGACACTCCCCTTCGGGGTGAAATCGCTGGTCAGCGTGGCGGCGGCAACCGCGGCGCCGATGCTCCCGCTCGTACTGACGATGGTCCCGATCGACGAGATCCTGAAGCACCTCGTCGATATGGTGTTGTAGATACGTCTCGGGAGCCCGCAACCGTCGGACGCGGGCCCCTTCCCCCGATCGGACTACCCCGATCGGACTACTTCGCGACGACCAGTTCCCAGGGCTCCTTCGGATTGAACTCCTTCGCGGCGTTGAACAGTTCCACGCCCTTCGCGCCGACGTCCTTCTCGACGAGCCGTCCCCGATGGCTGATCGCGAACGACATCACCCCGGTGACGCGGTACTCGGCCGGGACCGCGACGACGAAGAAACCACCGGTGAGATTGTCGCCGGAAAGGTAGTTCTGCTCGCCGCCAATGGCATTCGCCCCCTGCGCGGTCACCATTTTGTAGAGGTAGCCACCGAACGGAACGCCCTTGTTCTTCCCGTCCAGATAGGCGCTCAATTCCTCGACCATCGCGCCCAGCGGGCTGCGGTCCTCCTCGCTCACGTCCTCTTCGTCCACCCAGAACAAGCCGTCGTGGTTGTCGCCGGTCGAGATGAACTTCTGGGCATACTCGAGCACACCGTCGCCGTCGCGGTCCTTCGACTTGTACGCCTCCTGCGCCTGCGCGAGCGCCCGCATCACGTCCATCGTGCGGAGTTCGGCGTTGCCGATCCGCCGCGCGAGCAGTTCGTCGCGCCCCTGCACGACGTCGAAGTACCACTTGCCGTCCTTGGGCGCGAGCGGGATCGGCATCGGCCACTCCTCGACGCCCACGACGGCGATCAAGGAGCCATCGTCCATCTCTTCCCACCTGACCTTCTCGGCGATCAACGTCGCGGAGCGCTTGCGCTCGCGCGCGACGACCGGATCGTTGCCGTCCTGGATGATGTCTTCGCTGCCCGGGCCCGTAAGAGCCTTCAACGCGTCGTCGTCATTGGTCCTCAACGCCTGGACGAGCGCCTGGAGTGCGTCGTCCCTGGAGTCGAAGAGGCGTCCGATGACGGTTGCGGAAGCGGGAACGGCGGCAGCCGGATCGCCGGCGCGGAGCGCCGTCGCCGCGACACCGAACACGAACGAGGGGATGAGTGCGAGACGCAGGGCACGCGCGGAGA
The DNA here is from genome assembly GCA_031401505.1 of Planctomycetia bacterium. Classification (GTDB taxonomy): domain Bacteria; phylum Planctomycetota; class PLA2; order PLA2; family JAEUHO01; genus JANNRO01. Next base: position 3,845 of record JANNRO010000499.1, on the reverse strand, counting down.
TCTTCATGACTGGATTCCTTCGATTCCGGGGGTTTCAGACGTTCCCTCGCGCTACCGCCGACCGCCACCACGCCCGCCACCACCACCACCGCGGCTACCGCCGCCGCTAGTGCGTCCGGATTGACCGCGGGACTGGCCTCCGCCGCTGGCGCCGCCGCCTGACCGATTCAAACTGGAAGCCCCTCGGTCGCTCGACGCGCGCGTCGACGGGCCGCTGCTCGCGCCCCCGAAACCGCTGGACGGGCGAGAGGCGGGCGCGGGCCTCGCGGCGGGCGCGGGTCGGCTTCCAGGAACCGAAGGCGGCGCCGAGGGCCTCGCCCCGCCTGCCGCGGGGCGCGTGGCGGGCGGAGTCGGCCGCGCACCGGCACCGCCACCCGGCGGGCGCGGCTTGACGCCGCTGCCGGGACGCGTGCCGCTGCCCGTACCCCAATTGCCCTCTTTGGGCCTCGCGACGGCGCCACCAGGGCGCTGAGAAGGCTTGTTCGACGCGTTCCACTTCGAAGGCCGGTCGGGCCCGACGTTGTTCCCCGCGTTCACGTTGCCGCGGTTGACATTTCCGGTGTTGATATTGCCGGTGTTGACATTGCCACGGTTGATGTTCCCGGTGTTGATGTTTCCGGTGTTGATGTTCACGTTGTTGTTGTTCGAGATGTTGATGTCGCCGCCGTTCGAGCCCCAGCGCAGGTTGTTGTAGGCCCACACTCCGGTGACGCCCATGGCGAAGCCCACTCCCCACGACCACGCATATCCGGGCTGAACCACCGCGACCGGCGAATAGGTCGGAACGTAGACGACGGTCGGGTCGGCGGGCTGGATCACGATCACCTCGGCGCCTCCGCCGTCGTCCGCATCGGCTGTCGTCACGATCTGATGCGAGTCCGAATTCAGGTTTCCGGCGGTCTTCGCGTCGGATCGGAACTGCTGGATCGCGGCCAACACCTCGGACTGCTGGTTCGCGACGGCGAATCCCATCTGCGCGACCCAATCGGGATTGTCCTTCAGCCACACGAGCACGTCGGGGTACTGGAGGAGGGACTGGACGCTCTTGTCCCACGTCACTCCGTCCGGCACCTCGCTGACCGAGCCTCCGTTTTTCGCGAGAACGCCCGCCGCGGCGGTGATATCCGCGGGGAACGTCGTCGCGGGCAACATGGCCGCGATCACGACGTCGGGATAGAGAGCGACGGGGCCGACGAGTTCATTCAATTCCGCCGCGTTGTAGTTGCCCGTCGCGGCATCTCCCGCACTGGCGAACCGGGGAACTGCCCGCGGGCCGATGACGGCCACGGCGGCGACAAGCACGAGAATACGCTTCCACATCGGCGATGCCTCCGAACTGCGAGTGATCGAACCTGAAATCGGGAGGACGGACGTCCCCGCGCGAACTACCAGGCGAAGACGACGCCGACGTACGGGCCCTGCTGGAGAACGTTCCATTGGAACTCCGAGGCGCCCGAGCCCTCCGAGTAGTCCCACTGGAGGAACGCCCATCCGAAACGCAGGCCGACGTGATCGTTGAAGTCGTAGCGCGCGCCGACGGTCGCCGACCACGTGAAGTCGTCGCCGATACCGAAGCCGCCGATGTCGCCACCCGCTTCGATCGTCCACCTGTTGTGGAAATTCCATGTGGCGCGGGCACCGACGATCGGGGACCACCAATCCTTCGTCTGCGTGACGTTGCCGCCGGCGAGCGTGCTTCGCTCGAGTTCGAGGCTCGTGAAGCGCGCACCGACGTAGGGCATCAGCGTGAACTGCGTGGCGCACGGATCACAGGGGTTGCAGCCGATCCGCTTGTCAACGACCCGGTACCCGACGAGCGGCTGATAGATCTCTTCCGTAAAACTGACGTCGATGCCCGCCTGTTGCGTGACGTTCACCTCGTCGCCCACGCGCAGATAGTGGCCCGTGAACTCGAAGCGCCAGCGATCGACGTTGACTCCCAGCTGACCGTCGATGGCGAATTCGAGGTACGGGATCAGATCGGACAACTCCGAGAGGGGAAGGTCCACGTCCACATCGTTCCCGCGCACCGTCGCGTCGCCGCTCAAGCCCGTGAGCCAGGCGCCGATGGTCAGGTCCCACGTCACGCGCTTGCAGCACGGATCGGGATTGCAGGGGGGCGGGGCACACGGCGGGGCGCAGGGGGGCGCACAGGGCGACTCGCAGAACGAGCCCGTGCGGAACGGGACCGAGACGTCGGCCGACGCGGGGACGGACGGTCGACGATCGACCGAGAGTTCGGAGACGAGGTCGCCGGCGCGGGCCGTGCCCGCGAGCCCGACAAGAGCAGTCGAGACGACGACTGCAGCGACGATGCGGATGGACGACATCAACGAACTCCTGGGGCGACGCAATCGCGAGCCCGACGGTCGAGACTTCGCGTCGAGCGTACTTCCTGCGACGCGGGGCGTCGAGAGGGTACCTGTCGCATGGCGAACGCATAGGACATCGCCTACGGGTATATTGACTCCCGACCTCGTGACGCCGGATCCCTGGGTCGACGGATCCTGACCGAATCCGCATAGCGCTCGCGGCACGACCCGGCGAAGAGTATGTTCGCTTGGGCAGAGCGGCGTGCGTTCGCCGCCACTTCTACTCGTGACGGGAGGCTCTCGGTGACCCAGACGGCCGTACTTTCATTGATGGTCGGCGCAGCAATCGGACTGACGGGCTGCCGCACGAATTCGATCGGCGAAAGCTCGATTGCGCGATCGACGTCGGCGGATGACGTCTGCCCCGCGCGGGACATGGGCGCACCCGTCGCCAACATGGCGCGTGAACTCCCCGCGTCGATCGCCGTCACGCCTGCGCTCGGGACGCCGTTTGGTCCCCGCGCTTGGTTGGCAGGCGGCGCGGACGCCCCGGCGCCGGCCGAGGTCACGCCCCCCGCGGGCGAAGCTCCGGCAGGCGAAGCCGGAGGCGGCGATCTCGCGAAGAAGTCCGCCGACCCGACCGCACCGTTGATGACGCTCAGCATCAACGAGTGGTACTCGCCGGGGTCGCATCAACTCGACGAAGACGAAGAGTGGAACACGATCATGTTGCGCGCCGTGCTTCCGTTCAAGCTGGGCTGCCAGCAGCACATCCTGCGCGTCAGCCAGCCGATCTACACCGACACCCCGGGTGGCGTGACGGGCATCGGCGACGCCACTTTCTTCGATCTGCTCATCTTCAAGGGCTGCGGCTTCACGTACGGCCTCGGCGCCGACCTGTCGGTTCCGTGGGGTGAAGACGGACTCTCGAGCGAAAAGTGGTCGGGCGGTCCGGCCGGCGTCCTGATGGTGCCGACGGGAAAGTGGATGTTCGGGCTGCTCAATCAGAACTACTTCTCGTTCGCCGGAGACTCGGACGCGCCCGGTGTCGCGCAGACGATCTTCCAGCCCATCGTGGTCCTGGGCCTGGGCAAGGGTCGCACGATCGGGCTCTCGGAACTGGCCTTCGTCTACGACTGGAATCTGGAGGACTGGACCTCCGCCCCGTTCGGCCTCTCGTTCGCGCAGGTGGTGAAGATCGGCTGTCAGGCGACCAAGTTCTCGATCTCGGCCGACTACAACTTCATCGACACGTACGTGCAGCCCGACTGGACGCTGCGGTTCGGCGTGTCGTTCCTCTTTCCGTAACCACCGCTTCCCCCGAACGTAGACGCCGGACGAAAGTCCCGTCGCGCTGAACGCCGCTCGACGCCGCACGAGTCGGGGGGGGTGGTGTCGGCCACTTCCTACACGCGGGTGCATGACCGTAGTTGCGCACTTCCCAGTCCCGGGGGGGGGGGGGGGTGGCCCCGCGGGGGGGGGCGGCGGCGGGGGGCGGGGGGGGGGGGGCGCGGCGGCGGGGGCGGGGGCGGG
>JANNRO010000498.1:0-6920 GCA_031401505.1 Planctomycetia bacterium | reverse complement strand
GTCTGCTCCTCGTCGATCAGGTCGTTGTCGACCGTGACCGGCACCTCGCGCACGTCGCCGAACGCCCGACGGATCGCGTCGGCGAAGGGGGAGTGCTGGGCGTACGACCACACGCCGAGCACGCCGCCGGGGGTGAGGTGGCGTCGGGCGACGTCGAGCCCGGCCTCCGTGTAGAAGGCTCCGTTCGTGCCGGAGAGGTTCTCGAAGGGAGAGTGATCGACGTCGATCAGGATCACGTCGTAGCGACACTCCGGCGGGCTCGCGAGCCGCTCGTAGACGTCGCCTTCGATCAGGTGCAGGCGTCGGTCGGCATTGAGCTCGGCGGAGAGCGGCACGAGGCCGTTTCGAAGCCATGCGATCACCTGCGGCAGATACTCGATGACGTCCACCGACGCCACGCGGTCCGACGCGAGCGCCTCACGTGCCGTGTAGCCGAGCCCGAGTCCTCCGACCAGCACGCGCAGCGCGCTTCCCTCGTGGATCTCGAGCGCGACCGTCGCGAGCGCGCGCTCCGACGCCGTCAGATAGCTGCTCATCAGGAACTCGTGGTTGAGCGTGATCTCGGTCACGCTCGCGCCCGGGCGTCCGGGCAGTTCGCGCCGTCGCAGGCAGAGGAGTCCTAGTCGCGTCGGCTCGTACGCCAGAATTTCGAGCTTGGGCGCGTTCATGGCGGTGTTCTACCCGGCGCGATCGATATGATCCGCGTTTCGAACCGCAGAACTGAGGCCTACGTCGACCCGATGAACCAACCGAACGCCGCACGCAAGATCGTGGAGCGCGTCCAGGCGCCTCCGCCGAGCCATTGGGTGGGCGACGGGTTCCACGTCCGCTCGATCTTCTCGTACGACGACGACCCCGCGGAAACGAGCCCGTTCCTGCTTCTCGACTACGGCGCACCGATGGAGTTCGAGCCGACGACCGATTGGCGCGGCGTCGGGCCGCATCCGCACCGCGGGTTCGAGACCGTGACCGTCGCGTACGCGGGCGAAGTCGAGCATCGCGATTCCGTCGGCAACCAGGGGCGGATCGGCCCGGGTGACGTCCAATGGATGACGGCGGCGTCGGGCATCCTCCACGAGGAGTTGCAGGGGCGGGAATTCACGCGGCGCGGCGGCGTGCTCGAGATGGCGCAAGTGTGGGTCAACCTGCCGGCGAAAGACAAGATGTCGAAACCGGGGTACCAGGACATCGTCCGAGCGAGGATTCCCGTCGTGCCCCTTCCCGACGGCGCGGGTTCGGTCCGCGTGATCGCGGGCGCGTTCGGAGCCAGCCGCGGGCCGGCGAAGACGTTCACGCCGATCGAGATGTGGGATGTGGAGGTCGCGAGCGGTCGGACGGTCGAATTGTCTCTCCCGGAGGGTCACACGGCGCTCTTGCTGGTGCGCCGCGGTCCCGTCCGGGTCAACGAGGCGGTCCCCGCACCCGCCGAGCACTTGGTCGTGCTCTCGCGTGACGGCACGACGTTTCGCCTCCACGCCGAACGCGACGCGTCGGTGCTCGTGCTCGGTGGCGAGCCGATCGTGGAGCCCGTGGTGGGGCGCGGTCCGTTCGTCATGAACACGTGGGAGGAGATCAGCCGCGCCGTCCACGATTTCGAGGCGGGACGGATGGGAACGCTTCGGGGAACGGGCGAGTAGCCCGGCGGAGTTTCGTTGGCGGACTCGGGTCCCGCGGTCGATTCGCGGATCACTCGCGGACGAATCGAGTACGGGACCTGCATCCGACGCCCGGGGGATTTCCCCGTGGCGTGACCGGCGGCGCTCGGTCAGACTTTCGTCGGTCCCCGAGCCTCGGGGCGTACGGAGCGTCCGATGATCGGTAGATTTCTCGCGCGCGCGGCGATCGCCGCGTGCGCACTCGCCTCGTTCGCGGGCTCGATCGAGGCCGCGGATGCGCCCTGCGAGAAGTTGATCGCGGATTGGTCGAAGGCCTCCGACGACGAGCGTCAGGCGCTGCTCGACGCCGCGGCGGCCGCACCTTCGAGGCCGGTGATCGACGCGCTGTTCGCCGCGTCGAAGAAGTCGCTCGGCATCAGGAAGGAGGGCGAGCGGCTGCGCAAGGTCCTGGAAGCGCATCGCAAGGAACTGGGCGAGGACGTCCCCGAGAGCGATCCGCGGCTCGATCGCGAGCGCATCGAGGCCGCGAATCTCGCGACGCTGGCCCAGCGCGAGGTCGCGGCGCTCGACAAACTCGCGGCGGTCGTGGGGCGGGTGCTCGACGCGATGCCGGAGGACGCCGTTTCGAAGACGGTGAGGGACCTGCTCGAAGCCGCCCCCGACCCGCAGCTCGAGGGGTTTCGCGCGTTCACGGGGCAGGCGATCGGCTCGTCACGCCTCGTGCGCACGTCGGTCGCGCTGATCGACACGCCGCCCGACGCGCGACGCGAGATCGCCAAGCTCTCGAGCCAACGGGCGGAGCCCGCGCGCAAGTTGGAAGACGTGTTGCGCAAGTTGAACGACCTGGTCGGCCCCTATCTGAAGGCCGCGCGGGCCAAGGGCGACGACTCGGGCATGGTGCCCACGGGCCTCGTCGGCCGGCTTCCCGACCAACGCGACGAACTCGACAAGATCGTCAATCGTCTCGGGAGTCAGATCGACGCGGCCGACGATCGGCGGAGAACGGCGCGCGAAGCGCTGACTCGCATGCTTTCGAGCATGGTGGCGGCCGACGGCGATCGCATCATCGACATGCTCGAGAGTCGGGTGTTGAAGGACGAGAACGTCGAGGACCGGGCGTTCGGATACGCGACGCTCGGTCTCGCCCCGGGTCCCCGACCGCTGCGCCTGCTCGCGGTCGCCGCTGACGGGAAGGACCCTCGCGACGCGGCGGCCGCGCTCGAGGCGCTGGGCTACCGCACCGAGCCCGAGATCGTGAGCATGCTCGCCAAGCATCTCGTCGACGACGAGGCCGACTGGCGCGTGCGCACGAGCGCCGCAGAGGCGTTGGCCCGCACGGGTCGCGCGATTGCCGTACCGCCACTTCTGGATGCGATGAAGACGGCCAAGGGACGTCTCGTCGACGACCTTCGCGACGCGCTCGCTTCGCTGTCGGGGCAGCGCTATCCGGCCGTCGAGCCGCCCTGGCGTGCGTGGTGGGACATCGCGGGCAAGGATTTCGTCGGTCCGAAGGATCCACGGAAGAACGACGCGAAGCCCGAGAAGCCGGTGGCGGGCGTCCCGGGCGAGAAGGCTCCGCCGTCGGCGGTGGCGTCGAAGGGGGACGACGGATTCGCGTTCTACGGAATCGAGTCCCACTCGACCCGCATGCTGTTCATCCTCGATTTCTCGGGTTCGATGATGTGGGCCGGTAGCGCCACCAACGAAAAAGTGACGAAGATCGACGTGCTGCGTCGCGAGATGAAGAAGTCGCTGGCTGGACTTCCCGACGGGGCGACGTTCAACCTCATCGCGTTTTCGAGCGACGTGCGCCCGTGGATGAAAGTGCCGCAGATCCGCTCCACGAAGACCGCGACCGACGCGTTGATCTGGGTCGAGAAGGCGCCGGTGGACGGAGGGACCAACATCGGGGACGCGCTCGAGGCGGGGTTCAAGATGATGGGGGTGGGGCTTCAGAAGGACCGCAACGAGCCGCCCGCGTTCGACACCGTCTTCTTCATGACCGACGGCAAGCCGTCGGTCGGCAAGGTGACCGATCCGAAGCAGATCCTGGCCGCCGTGCGTCGATGGAACGACGGGCGCAAGGTGAAGATCCACGTCGTCGGCATGGGAGGCCACGAGAAGCCTGCGCCCGTCGTGGCCGGGGCGAAGCCGAAGAACAAGGACAAGGAAGCCGACATGGACGAGGACTTCCTGAAGGCGCTCGCCGAGCAAAACGGCGGGCAGTGCGTCATCCACTAGCCCCGCCGACTCCGATCGAAGGTTTTCTCAAAAGTGTCAGACACTTCCGAGAAAACCTTCGGTCAGGTGTCGCCGGCGGACTTGCATTCGGAGGCGTAGTCGTCCCAGCCCTGCTTCCAGGCGGCGATCAGTCCGTCGACGACGGCGTAGTCCTTGAGCGCCTTCTTCGAGAGCTTCAGCTTCTTCGCGTCCTTCTGCCACCCGACGAGCTTGTCGCGCAACGCCTTGTCTTGCACCTCGCACCAGAGGAACCCTTCGGCGACGGCGGCGATGCCTTCGTCGAACGCATCCGCGACGTCCTTGTCTCGTGAGGCGTAGTACTTCTTCAGGTGTGCGATGCCCTTGTCCTTATGCTTCTCAAGCGTGTCCTTCCACGTGGCCGCGAGTTCGTCACAGGCTGGGACGCCGCTGAATTGACGCAGAAAGACGGGCAGGTGGGCCATCCACGGCTTGCCGTCGGCCGGAGTGCCCGGCTTCACCGAGGCCAGCGCCGCCGCGTGCTTCTTCGCGAGCGACTCGACGACGCCGACCGCCTTCGTCGCGCGCGCCTTGGTCGCTTCCTTGGCGAACGAGGCGTCGAGTGCGTGCTTGGCGAGCGTGTAGAGCCCCGCCCAGTCGTGTTCGACCTTGTCCTTGACCTCGGCCATGACGTCGAGCGAGGCCGCCAGTCGATCAGCGTCCTTCGTCGTCATGCCTTCGACCCAGGCCAGCTCCTGCGACGTGTGCGGCGTGTCGCTGTTGTGCTCGGCTGGCCAGTGATTCCACCACTCGAGACTGTAGAGGCGGATCGTCGGGTACCCGGCCTCGACGAGCGAGGGAAACGAACCCACGCTCTGGGCGTAGGGCACGACCGGATCCTGCGTCCCGTGCATCAGGACGATCGCCTGATGGTGCCCCGACTTTCCGAGTTTCGACCAGTTCCAGATGCCGCTTGCGTGGCCGACGACCCCGTCGACGTCGTCGGGATGCTCGCCCGCGTAGTAGATCGAGAAGAACGAGCCCTGGCTGTGGCCGTAGAGGTACGTCGCGCGCACCTTGAAGGCCTTCTTCACCTCCTCGAGCAGCGCGTGCACGCGCTTGGCGTCCTTGGGCTCGCCCAGGAAGTTGAAGCCGCCCTTGCCGTTGGAGGTCGTGCCGTCGGGTGAGAGCACGAGGTCGTCGGGCCGAAACGTGTCCTTGCCGTGGTTGGCGAACCCCCAGCCGCGAGTCAGGTTGCTCCCGTGGAGGATGACGGTCAACCCGACGCCCTTCGCCGCGTCGTAGTGCTTGGGTCCCCGCCAGAAGTAGACGAGCCCGTCGGCCGACTTGCCCTCGTAGATCGTGTCCGACGAGGCCTTCGGGTCGAGCGCCTTCGCGGGAGGAGGCGTGTCGGCGGGAGCGGATCGGACGGATGCCCACGTCGCCACCAGCGCCAGGAAAACCGGAACGACGGCGATTCGCATGCGCGTCTCCTCGATCGTCAGAGCCTGCCGCTCGAATTGTAGTGCGGTGGCGGAACGGGTGCTCGGACGCGAGTCCCGTGCTCGTTTCTGGTATCACGTCGTCGATGACACCCGAGGCCTTTCGCACGCTCGCGCTCTCGATGACCGGTTCGCACGAGGAGCCCCATTTCGAACGCACGTCGTTTCGGGTCGGAAAGAAGATTTTCGCGACGATGACGGCGGACGGTCGCGAGGCGATGGTGCCGGTCCAGCCGATCGCGCGTTGCCTCGTGCTGCTCGATTCCGATCCAGCGACGTACATCGATCACGGCGGCTGGACACGTCGCCTCGGTTCGCTGGGCATGCGCCTCTCGAAGGCGAACGCGAAGTTCGTGGGCGAACTCGTTCAGGAGGCGTGGGAACGCGTGGCGCCGAAGTCGAGAGCCCGCAAAGGGTGAACCGGTGAATCGGTGAGCCGGCGCGGACGGATGCGGGGCGACGTGCGAATTCGACCGGCGGCACGGCTTGGTCGGATCGGGCTCGACGCCCGCTATGATTCCGGCCCCTTGTCCGGAGGACGCCCCGTGTCGAGCTCTCCCCGTCGCCTGCTTGCGGTCCTCCCCCTCGCGATCGCGTTGTTCGCCGTGAGTTCGCTCGCCGGACCCCGGTTCGGGGAACGGACGGCGCGGGCGCAAGACATGACCGTGCAATTGATCGCGGGAATGAACGTCGGGGCCTCGGGCGACGGAAAGGCCCGCATCGAGATCATCTTCGGGCCCGCCGTGTTTCCGAAGGTCAAGGCGAACAGCCCGGATCCGAGGAAGTTCCTCCAGAGTCTCGCGCCCGATCGCGCCGACTACGAGATGTCGCAGACCTCCGCGCGCTACGACGACGTGAAGGGTTCGGTCGTGCTCGACATGACCGAACGCGCGGCGGCGAAGAATCGCGGCGGCGGCCGGTGGGAACTCGAATCCGAGCCGACGGCCACGCTCGATCGGATCGGCACGCCGCCCGGGGGCGGACCGACGGCGTGGTTCCGGGTGAAGGGGGACTGGGGCGATGGCGTGAAGTATCAGGGACAGTTCACCGTCGTGCTCCCCGTCGGCGCCACCGAGGTTCACTTCGACGAGGGAACCAAGGTGCTCTCGTGGCAACTCACCGTCGCGGCGTCGGCCGGTGCGCCGCGCATGTCGGCCGAACTCCGTACGCGCGATCGGATGATGTCGTCGATCTACAAGGTGTACGGGCTCGGTTCCGACCTGCAGGCCTTCTGGCTCGCCAAGACGATCTTCCGGAACGACGGGAAGGGGGTCGCGCGGAATCTGCGGGTGCGCTATCGCCTGCAGGGCTACAGCGATTGGAGCCCGTGGGAGAAGCACCCGGAGGTCGTCCCCGGCCAGACCGTCGTCAGCGTGCTCTACCCGGTGCTCGACGCGTCGATCGCGAAGCTGAAGACGAACACGCCGGCCAATCTGCTGCTCGAGTACACGTACGAGGACGACGCCGGCAAGCGGTTCGACCGGCACGGTCAGCGGACTGTCGGTGGTCGGCGTGATCGCCGGCGGGCTGGTCGGGCAGCACGGCATCCTCGGCGAAAGCATCGCGGCGGCCGGTTCGATCACCAACTCCTGGGCGAACGTCA
>JANNRO010000497.1:0-1872 GCA_031401505.1 Planctomycetia bacterium | reverse complement strand
CCAAGCCGGGGTCTCAGCTTCAGGGCTTCGCCACACCGCGGGTCGGGGCCCAGGGCGGGAACCCCGACGTGCAGAACGTGCTCGGGTTCCTGTCGGGCACGCTGACGAACCAGATTCAGGTTTCGGGTGAGAACTTCGCCTTCGATTGGCTGCTCTCCATGCTGGAAGAGAAGGGCTTCGCGCGCAGCCTCTCGCGTCCTTCGCTTACCGTGCTGTCGGGCGAGAGCGCGCTCTTCCAGGTCGGGGGCGAGATCCCGGTCCCCACGTCTTTTGCGACAAACGTGACGACGGAGGGCGTTTTCAACAGCGTCGTCTTCCGCCCGTTCGGCGTGCAACTCGGTGTTCGCCCCCTCGTGGGGGAGGACGGTGAAGTCACGATTGACTTGGCACCCACCGTCAGCCTTCCCGACGCCCAGTTGACCGCGGGAATTCGCGAGTCGACCGGCCAGACCCAGTCGACGACTTCGTTCCGCACGCGATCGCTCCAGACGACCGCCCGCCTGCAAGACGGCCAGTCGTTGCTTGTAGGCGGTCTCCTATCCCGCAACGTGAGCAGCAGCGACAACTCGGTGCCGGGGCTCTCCGACTTGCCGACCGTGGGCGGGGCGTTCGCCGGCTATTCGCGGCAAGGCGATGAGTTCCAGTTGATCATTGCCGTCCACCCCGTCGTCCTGCGAAAGCCCGACAACCGTGCCCGCTCGTGGGCGTTCCCGAGCCTGCGCGAATTGCTCTCGGGTGGCCGGACCTGCCGCTAGGCAGGACCGCCACGGCGGTATTCGGGAGCGTATCCAGATCGCCGAGGGGTGGTCTGCCGATAGCCAGATGGCTGACGTCGACGCGACCGCGTCCGGGGGCGAGTTCTCGTTGACACGGAACGCCTAGCGTCGATAGGTGACGAGGTGTGTGCCCTAAGTCGCCGCCGCATAGGGGGTTGCGAGCGACTGCGGCGCTCGTAGCCCCTGTCCCTTCTTGAAGCGTCGAGAGGGACCGTGCGTTCTATAGGACTTCCCTGACTTTCCGTCTTGACAGCCTCGGCACTCTCCTGCAAAGTCCCGCTCCCCCCAAGGAGGGTCTCATGCTCAAGAATTTCATGCGTAGTCGTAAGGGTGCGGTGATGGTCGAGTACGCCCTGCTTGTCGCAGGCATCGCGATCGTCGCCGTCGTCGCCGTCTCCGTACTTGGTCACAAGACCGCCGACTTGCTGGGCACGGCTGCCGCCGTGATTCCGGGCGTCAACACGGACGACAACGACGCGATCGCGTCGGGCCAGTTGATTGAGACGAACTTGAACGCCGACACGGCGATCACGCTCGACATCAATCAGATCGAGGCCAACTCGACGACCGAGCGCCTCGGCAACAACCTGGGCTACACGGTCGGCGATCTGCCGACGCTCGTGATCCAGACGAACCCCTAAGCTGGGTACGCCTTTCGGGCGTTGTTGCGCCCACGAGGCACCTCGGCCACGCACCTCTCCGCGCCGTGACCTGGCGGCGCGGGGGGGTGTCTTCGTTTGAGGGTCACGACCCGACGCGATTCGTCCTCCGGTGACCTCATGTCCCCCTACCTCGTCGTCGTCGTGACGCTCCTCCCGCTCATCGGCGCCGCCGCGGTGGACCTTAGAAAGGGGGAGATCCCGGACGCCTTTCCCCTCGCCCTGCTCGCATGGGCGATCGTCGCGCGGCTCGTCGGTTGGATCCCGCCCGACTGGCTGGGGGCGGCCCTCGGCCTGGGAATAGGGCTCGGCGTCGGCCTCGCCCTCTTCGCGCTGGGCGCCATGGGGGGCGGCGACGGGAAGTTGCTCGCCGGGCTCGGGGCGGTCGTCGGACTTCGGGGTTTCCTTGCCGTGCTCGCCGTGACGGCGGTCGTCGG
>JANNRO010000496.1:0-1638 GCA_031401505.1 Planctomycetia bacterium | reverse complement strand
AGGTCCGCCTCGGGTGTGACGGAATCCACCGTACGGGCAAGGGGAGCGAGCAGCCGGGCGAGTTCGGGATCGCGGATCATTGCGCGCAGAGCGTACCGGACGGACTCGACGTCACTTCGTCGGCGTCGGGCCCGGCAGCGGCCCCGGCGGGCCGAACTTCGGCGTCGCGTCGGTCGGGCCGAGGTCGACCCGCTTCGCGGGGCTCGAGTCGTCGAGTTCCACGATCGCGCCCGGTCCCTTCTGCTCGCGGCGCCACCAGTCTTCCCAGAGCCGGGCATCGGGCGGATGCGTCGCGAGCGTCAGGATGTGGAGCGCCTCCATCAGGTCGGAGGCGCGCTCGGGATGGGCGCGGAGCGCGTTCATCAACGGAGCGGCGAGCGGTCGGACGGGGGTCCCGGCCGCCGATCGACGCACGAGATCGAGCGCGTTCAACGCGGCGGGGCGCATCTCGACCGGAGACGTCGCGATCGCCCTCGCGATGATGCCGACGGCGGCCGGCCGGTCTTCGGCGGCCAAGAACTCGGTCGCCACGAGCAGGTGCACCGGTGCGAGCGCGTCGACCGATCTCGAGATCGAACCCAAGGGGTCGCGGGCCAGCGGCTCGTAATTGGCCGGCAGCACCACGACGCGGCCCGGGCGCAGCGGCACGCGTCCGAACGGTTCCTCGATTCCGACGAGGATCTTGCCCGCCCGCAGTTCGCCCGAGAGGTCGAGCACCTTCATGCCCGCGATCGCGTCTCCGACCTCCTCGGCCGGAACGCGCACGCGGATCTCGTGGCTCGCGTCCATCGGGATGCGCAATTCTTCCGCGCCCGCGGCAAGCAGAGGCACGTTCTGCGTCCACGAGTGCGACATCTCGGCCGCGTAGATGTCGCGGTCCGTGCGCTTCATCGTGATCACGAGGGTCGAACCGCTGACGGCCTCGAAGCCGACGTTGCCCGGAGGTCGGATCACGACGTCGGCATGCCCCACGTTGTGGATCCGGATCAGGAGGTCGACGTCCTCGCCAAAGCCGACGTAGTCCTTGAGCGGCAGGACGTCGACGCGAAGCACGCTCACGTCGATGTGGTGCGCCTTGATGTCGGACTTCAACGCGCGAAACCGCTCGTCCCACGGTGGCTTCGGACTCATGTCGAGCGCGGCGCCGATGATCGTCAACGCGACCTCGTCGTCGCCCGAAGCGTGGGCCTCGTTGGCCGCGGTGAACTTTTCTCGAAACGTCTCCTCGGTCTCGTCGACTTTCCGACGTGATTTCTTGTCGGACGGTTCGCCCGAACCGAACGGCTTTCGGTCGGCGCCGAGCGAGCCGCGCCCGGGCAGGAGGATCGGGTCACCCGACAACGACGGCGCGACCGGCTCCTCGACCACACTCGACGCGTCGGTCGCCGCGCGGTCGCGTTCGGGAGCGAACGGTCCCCGGCGCCCGGCGCAGGCGCAAAGGACGAGCGTCAGCCAGACGGTGCACGGGGCCCGCGTCCGAAGGAGGGTCGGCAAGGTGGGGGTCACGACGTGGGGGTACCGGTTCGGCGTCATCCGAAGGTCACGAGAGACCACACGGTTGGGCCCGAGCCCCGCAAAAAAGACGCACGCCGAAGGGAGGCCCCTTCGGCGCGCGCGGTTCGAACGAACGAGCGGCTT
>JANNRO010000495.1:0-17944 GCA_031401505.1 Planctomycetia bacterium | reverse complement strand
TCGGTGAGCGTGCCCGCGGTCACGAGGCGGACGACGGCGCGATCGACGAGCCCCTTCGCGAGTGCCGGGTCTTCCATCTGATCGCAGATCGCGACCTTGAACCCCTGACGCACGAGGCGGCGCAGGTAGCCGTCCGCCGCCTTCGCGGGGACTCCCGCCATCGGGATCTTCTTCTCCCGATCGCGGGCCGTCAGCGTGAGGCCGAGGGTCTTGCTCGCGATCTTCGCGTCTTCGTGGAAGAGCTCGAAAAAATCGCCCATCCGGAAGAAGAGCAGCGCGTCGGGAAACTTCCGCTTCGCCGCGGCGTACTGCGCCATGACGGGCGTTTCGAGGTCCACGGAGTCCTACAGGAAATGGGGAGGGATCGGACGGGGAAGGGCGGCGGGAGGGGGGCGGCGGCGCGGGATCGTAGCCCACGGGGGGCCGCCAAGGCTCGCGCTACGGAACCGCGCGTTCGTGACCGATCGCAAGGGAACCGATGGTGCGCCTCTCCGACCCGCTGCGACTGCGCGCGCATCAAGCGCGATTCGACGTTGCGAGTCTGTCGCGCGACGCGCTCGAGCCCCTCGACGCGAGCCGGCTCGACGCGTTGCTCGATCGTCCGTACGAGGACCTCACGGGCAACGACGTCGCCTGCGCGCTCGACGTGATGCACCGCGCCGGGCTTCACGCGCCGCTCTTCGCGTACTTCCTTCCTGCCGTGCTTCGGCGACCTCCGTTCAAGGACGTCGTCGCGTCGGAGCGATTCCTCGAGGGCCTCGAGGGGTCGCGCGGCGATGCAGCGGTCTCGGACTGGAACACCGAGATCGACGCGACGCTCACGCGCTGGTTGACGCTGCGTCCGATGCGGGGCGGCGACGACCCGGTCGATCTCCATCTCTCCGAGGCGGGGCTTCGGCGGCACGAGATCGAGGCGGCGCGACGGCTGCCGACGGAGTCGCGGCTGCGGTCCTGCCTCGGGACCGATTGGCGGCGGGCGAGCGAGGGCCCGCTCTACCCGCGTGCGCTCCTCGTGCTGCTCGACCGAGCGCCCGCGAAGGCCGTCGCGAGGTTGAACGCCTTCGAGAAGTCCGACGACGACAATCTGCGGCGGGCGTGGGTCGAACTGCTGATGCACGCCCACGGCGTCGGCTGGCGACCCGAGTCGCGCGAGACGGTGGATTGGCTCGACGCACCAAAGCGCCTTGCCTTCGCCGAGGCGCTGATGGGGCATCCCGAACTCGACATCGCAATCGGCGCCGCCGCCGCGGCGATCCTGATGAGTCCGCGTCGGGTGCGCGAGTTGCGTTTGCGCGTCTCGGTCCGCCTCGCGGCGCTCGACGCCTCCGACTCCGACAAGTTCGTCCTCCCGCCCGTCACCCGCCGCCTCCTCGTCGGCGCCTGACCTGTCCGCGGTCGGTGGGCGTTACGATGACGCGATGGCCCTTCCGACGCCCGCTGAGTTGCTGCGACGGCTCCCACCGGTGAACGAGATCCTCGCGGCGCGGAGCGCGAGCGATCGAGCGTACGCCCCGGACGTCGAGTGGACCGAGGAGGCCCGGCTCGCGCTGGCGGAAGTGCGGGCCAAAGTGCTTTCGGGCGAGATGGGACCGGTCGGCTTCGAGCGGGCGTCGCTGTCGAGCGCGGTCCTGTCGGCGGCCAAGAAGCGCATCGCCCGGCGCCGCGACCCGGGCCTCGTGCGCGTCGTCAACGCGACGGGCGTCGTACTACACACGAACCTCGGTCGGGCGGCGTTGCCTGCCGCCGCCCTCGAGGCGATCGCGGCGCACGGCACGGGCTACCAATTGCTCGCGGCCGACCGCGAGACTGGCGAGCGGGCGCCGCGCGAGCGACACATCGACACGCTGTTGAAGCGCCTGACCGGCGCCGAAGCCGCGACGACGGTCAACAACAATGCGGCGGCGACGATGATCGTGCTCGCGGCTCTGGCCGCGGGGAGAGAGGTCATCGTCTCGCGCGGGCAACTGGTTGAGATCGGCGGGGCGTATCGCATCCCCGACGTGATGGCGATGTCGGGTGCGGTCCTGAAGGAGGTCGGCACGACGAACCGCACCCACCTGCGCGACTACGAGAAGGCGATCGGGCCCAACACGGGAATGCTGCTCCGGGTCCACACGTCCAACTACCGGATCGTGGGATTCGAGGGCGAAGTCCCGCTCGAAGATCTCGTTGCGCTCGGCAAGGTCCACGGGCTTCCCGTCGTGGACGACGTCGGCAGTGGGGCGTTGGTGTCGCTCAAGGGCCAGGGCCTCCCCGGCGACGAGCCGCTGATCGCCGAGAGCATTCGCGTGGGCGCCGACCTCGTGACGGCGTCGGGCGACAAGCTGATCGGAGGGCCGCAGATGGGGCTCGTGATCGGGAAGGCCGATTCGGTCGCGCGCGTGCGCGCTCATCCGCTCTATCGCGCCGTGCGCTGCGACAAGTTGAGCCTCATCGCCATGGAGGCGACGTTGCGTCTCTTTCTGCACCCGGATCGGCTACGGGACACCCATCCGACGTTCGCCGCGCTGACGGCGGAGCCGGCCGCGTTGCGCGCGAGGGCCGAGGCGCTGCTCCCGCGCGTCAAGGCCGCGGCCCCGGCATGGAGCGCCGACGTCGTCGATGCGAACGACGCGGTGGGCGCCGGGTCGCTGCCCACCATCCAATTGCCGGGCTTCGCGATTCGGATGACGGCCCCCGGCGTCGAGTCGGGGGAACTCGCCAAACGATTGCGCGGCGGGTCGCCGCCGGTCTTCTCGACGGTTTCCGACGGCGCCGTCCATCTTCACGTGCGCACGATTCTCGACGACGAGATCCCCGCGTTGCTGCGCGCGATTTCCGTCGTCGCCGCACGGTGAGCCTACGACTGCAGGTCCCGCCGCGAGAAGATCGCGAGGCCGACCAGCACGGACGCGACGCCCACGATCGCCGCGAGCCCGAGCCCCTTCGAGGCCATCTCGGGGTACCACTTCTCGGCGAGCCCGCGACCCAGTTTCTCGACGCGCGTCAGCATCTCGCCCGGGTACGTCGCGTAGATCTTCGCCATCCATTCGGGCGATGCGCCGAAGAGGGTTCCCGCGCTCTTGACGCCGAGGAACAGCAGGAACCCCGACGACAGCGCGGGCACCACGCTGTCGAAGACGCAGGAGATGAGCAGCCCCACCCACGCCGTCGCGACCAGCGAGCCGAGCGACACCCACGTCGCGTCGAGGAAGAAGCCGGACATCTCGGCGGCGGAGCGGAGCACCGTGATCTTGGGCGTCTCGTCGAACGACAGGTCGTCCTTCTGGGTGACGTCGGCGAGCCCGAGCCCGAACTTCGAGAAGGCCCACGCGACGCCGACCGCGACGACGAGCATCGCGAATGCCTGCGCCGCGAGGATCAACGCCTTCGCGATGATCCAATCCGAGCGCCGGTACGCGTGCGGAAGGATCATCTTGAGCGTGCCCTGCCCCGTTTCTCCCGCGATCGCGGTCGTACCCGCGACCAACAGGAAGATCTCGGCCGCCCAGAGCCCCGCGGCCAATGCCATCGCGAACACCGTCCAGCCCGTTTCCTGAGCGAGCGGGTCGTGCGTCCACGCGGTCATGGCCGTGACGGCCGCGACGGCCAGCAGTCCGATCTTGAGCGTGCGGCCGCCGATCACCTTCTGCGTCTCGACGCGCAGCAACCGTCCGATGCGGGCCGGAAAGCTCATCCCATCACCCCCTCGGTCAGATCGAGGAAGTAGGCCTCGAGCGAGGCGCGCACGGGAAAGAGTTCGGTCGCGGGCTCGTTGACGTCGAGCAGCGCTCGGTGAAGCCGCGGGAGGATCGTCGCGTCGCCCCTGACGTGGATCATCCCGTCGCCGTCCACCTTCACGCTGCCCTCGGGCAGCGCGCGTCCGATCGCCTCGGCGCCCTTGGACGGCGTCGCGCACCGAAGGCGATAGCCCGTCACCGCGCTCGAGAGCAGATCGCCGATCAGTCCCTCGGCGACCAGCCGCCCCTTGTGAAGGATGCCGATGCGATCGCACAAACGCTGGATGTCGTCGAGCAGGTGACTCGAGAGGAAGAACGTGACGCCGCGATCGCGGCTCTCTTCGCGGATGAACTCGCGCATCTCGTGCATGCCCGCGGGGTCGAGCCCGTTCATCGGCTCGTCGAGGACCACGAGATCCGGGCGACCGACCAGCGCTTGTGCGAGGCCGAGCCTCTGCTTCATGCCGAGCGAGTAGCCGCCGACGCGGCGATCTTTCGCGTGCATCAGGTTGACCCGTTCGAGCAGGCGGCGGATGTCGTCCCGATCGGCACCCGCGAGCGTCGCGAAGATCTTCAGATTCTGCTCGCCGGAAAGACCGGGATAGAAGGCCGGTACCTCGACGAGCGTCCTCAGCCCCTTGGCGGCAGCGAGCCGGTTCTTCCTGAGGTCCACACCGTGGAGGAGCACCTGTCCCGACGTCGCCCGCACGAGGCCCGCCACGATCCGGATCGTGGTCGTCTTGCCCGCGCCGTTGGGCCCCAGGAACCCGTAGATCGCGCCGCGATCGACCGTCAAGTCGAAGCCCTTCAACGCTTCGACGGGGCCGTAGCGCTTGGTCAGACCACGGACTTCGAGAACGGCTTCGGCCACGGGGCGGGATGCTACCCGGGGCGGCGCGCCGGACGGCTCCAACCGGTCACTCTCCTGCAAGCAGAACGGGCGGACCCCCCGTGAAGGGGGCCCGCCCGTGTGCTTCAAAAGGCCGTCCGAAGACTCGGCCCGTCAGCCGAACCTAGGGGGACGTGCCCCTCAAGTCACGACTACTCATCGGATCACCTCCTTTTGAAACGGGGCCACCACGCGGGTGGGAAACCCGGGACGGGAGAAACCGGCCCGTCGGCCGGCTCGTCGTGGCACCACAGAGCCATACGGCCCTGGCCGCGACATCCGGGAATATACCGCTCCCCGCACGGTCTGCAGAAAAGAGAAATTCGATCACCGCCGATCGGGGTCTGACCCCGATCGGCGGTGATGGCGGGCTCACGACTTCGGCTTGCCGAGCCCAGGGAACATCGGGAATCCACCGGGTGGCGGCTTGGGCTTCCACATGTCCTGCACCCGGCTGTCGATCTCGTTGGCGACCCCGTTGCCCATGTAGAGCATCTCGTCCAGCCGCGTCCGCATGTTCTTGCAGTACGTCTCGTCCTCGATCGCCACGAGGTTGATTCGCACGTTGTATGCCGCGACCGCCATCGCCGACTTCGCGAACTCCGCGCCCGCGGCGCCGTCGGAGACGGCGTTCTTGTTGCCGTTCAGGACCGCGTTCTTGGCCAACCCGATCGTCTCGAGACACTGTTCCATGATGCGCAGCGGCGACTCGATCGCGCCCTTCAACGCCGCTTGGATGGCGGCCTTCTTCGTCGCCTGTTGCTCGGGGGTGTCCTTGGGGAGCCGGTACGCTGCCGATACCGCGTCATAGCTCTTCGCATCCTCGTCGGCCAATTCCAGGAGCCTCAATCGGGCGTCGCGGGCCCCGTCGGCAACGGCGTGCATCAACGCATCGTGCTGCGCGTACTTGGGCTTGCCGATCGTCAGCACGGCGAGCATCCGGACGAGTGCCGCGCCCATCGCGCCGACGATCGCGGCTCCCGTTCCCCCTCCGGGGGTCGGCGAATCGCTCGCCAGCGTCACCAGGAATTCGCGGACCGTCTGGTCACCGAACGACGACTCGGACATGGGGGGCTCCGGGGGGAGAGAGCACGATCAAACCGCGGGCGCGTCGCGGCGCCACTTGGGCGAAGGCGTCGTCGTTCACCGTGCGTCGTGGGACGCGGCGGCCGCCCGGAGCGACGCAAGAAACGTGCGCTTCTCGGCCGCGGTCGAGACCCGCATCCGCTTCCAACCGGCCGTGGACTTCACGTCGGCGAACGTTCCCGCGGGATCCTCGTGGAAGTGGAGGAACGCGATCGAGCCCCGATAGAAGATCCCGCGCGAGCGCTCGGTCAGCGTCGCGATCGCACGCGCCGCCGCGAGCAACGGTTCGATCGAATCGAGGGAGGCCCGACCGGCGTGCTTCACGATCCGCGATCTTGCCCCGAACTCGCGCTCGACACCACCGCTCGTGAAGTCTGACTCGGGTCTTCAGGGCACGATCCGGCTAGCTCGGCGAGCGACTTCGATTGATGAGGACGATTCCGATCACGCCAAACGGACTCGCGAGGAGGACCGCGAATCCCAGCGCCCAGAGCCTCGCCGTCGGGTGCGCGGATAGGTACGGCCGGACGACGGCGCCGAGGATCACGAGGCCGAGAAAACAGGTCAGGACGCCGAACCAGCCCTGAATCTGCCTCGATCGAGTGAACGGCATCGGAATTCCGGACGTACGCGACCCTTGCGTACCGCCGAATCTACACGGAGTCGTGATCGAGTAGGCTCGAGACGTGCCGCCTCCCCGCGTTCCGCGCCGCCCTCTCGTCGTCGCCGCGGGCATCGTCGCGCTTCTTGCGGGCGTCGTCGTCGCCTTGCGGAACCAGACGAAGCGCGTCGGGACGCCGGGTGACGGCTCGATCGCCGTGGGCGCCGCCGTCGTGCCGCCCCCGCTGCCCCCCGATACGTTGGCCGCCCCGACGCGTCGTCGCGTCGCCGAAGCGAAATCTTCCGACATTCATTGGTCGACGCAGTGGGACACGTTCGATCGCGGACGAGCGTCGATGCCACTCACGCCGGCCGTACGAACGGTCGAGGATTCGGCTCGGCCGCCTGCGCGCATCGGACAGCTGACCGGCATCGTCAAGCGGATCGACGGCGAGCCGGTCGGGGGAGCGACGGTCGTCGCGGTCCCCGAGAGGGCCGCCGGGACGTCGATCGGCCCCTCGCCCGAGGCGGCGCGGCGTACGACGGCGACGACTTCGGACGGACGGTTCAGTCTTTTGGCCGACGAGGGGACCCGATACGCGCTCTCGACCGAAATCGCGGAGTATCCACCCGCCGTGGCCCACAACGCGACGGTCGGGATCGAGGTCGAACTCCTCGTCGTCCGGTACGTGAGCGCCTTGATCCGCGTGAAGGACGGCAACGGCCACGCGGTCGCCCACGCCCGCGTCGAGGCCGTGCCGGTTGAGCGACGCGGGGGCGTGATGCACCGCATGGACTCGTCGGACGTTGACGGACTCGCCGAACTACGGGGGTTGGTGGACGGCGCGCGCTACCGACTCGTCATCGTCGCGCCCCCGGGCCCGCCGGAACTCGCCGACAAGCGGATCGAAGACTGGTCGGTCGCCGAGACCGTCGTCGAGTTGAGAGCACCTCGCTGAAGCTCAGCGCTACATGGCGGCGGCTGTGGCGGCGGATGTGCAATCCATCTCGACTGGATCAAGGCTTCTTGATCTCTCGATGCGATACGATTCCGTACACCGACGGAGACTCTGAACGTGGATCGAATCTCTCGACGTCGATCGGCGGGCGCTGGCCTCGTCGCCGCCCTCGCGCTCGGATCGATCGGCGTCGATGGGGGGGGCGTCCGTGCGGGCGACGATCCTCCGGTCCCGAATCCGGTCGCGCCGTCGGACCCGCCCAAACCCGAGGCGCCCGCCGCCACGAAGGGCGGCACCGTCCGGCTGCATGTCGTCGGTCCCGACGGAACTCCCGTGCCGCGTGCGCTGGTCGTCACCACGATTCGCGGCGACAATTCCGCGAAAACATCGTCGCGGGACGTGCGATCGGGCGAGGCGACGATCGGCGCTTCTTCCGGGGACTGTCGGGTCGAGGTGTTCGCGGCCACAGATGCCGACGGCAACGCCTTGCCGTTGGGGATCTACGACCGTGTCCTGAGAGGCGCCAGCGGACGCGTTGAGGTCGTCCTTCCCGTCGGAACCGTGATCTCGGGTCGGGTCCGGCTGGCGGACGGTAGCGGCCTGAAGGACGCCGAAGTCTCTGCAAGGACCGAGTCCGGGCGCGAATTCGGACCGCGGGGCGTTCATCGCGCCGCCCGGACCGCCGAAGACGGTTCCTTCTCTCTCGTAGGCGTCGGCGATCGCGAGTACTCGCTCGAAGTGGTTCCCGGTGGCGCGCACCCGGCACCGAAGCCGGTGACGGTGCGAGGCGGCGACTCGAACGTGGACATCGTCTTGTCCGCGGGGCCGGGGGTCGTGTCCGTGTCGCTGGTCGATTCGCAGGATCGACCGATCACCGGGACCCGAGTCAACGTCTACAGCGCCAAGGCACGGGATCGATCGCTCACCGGCGAGGTGATGGAGCGGCTCAGCGATCGCAACGGTGCGTTCGAGTTGAAGGGTCTCGACCCGGACGAAACCTACGACCTGAGATTCACGCTTCCGCAAGACCGACCTGACCTCGCTTCGGTCCGCAGGCCGTCGTGGCAACCCCAAAGCGAGATCATCCGCGTCCCGCGCGGGTACGAAGTGTCGGGCACCGTGCGTGACACGACGAGACGGCCCGTCGCGAACGCCACGGTCCGCGGTGTCGAGCGCGGAGGCGGCACTCCGCCCGCGCTCACCGGGAAGGACGGCAAGTTCCGCCTGATCGGGTTGACGTACGGTCCCGCACTCCTGTCGATCGAATCGGACGAGGAATCGCGGACCCCGATGCGCGCCCGAGTCGCCGTGACGCCGGAAAAGCCGTCCATCGACATCGTCGTCCGGCCGATCAGCGCGGAGGCCGAGGTGACTCGCCGAGTCCGTCATGCGAAAGCCGGTCGCCGGGCGGTGCTTTTCCATCGCGATCCCGACGAGGCGCCTACGGAACTCCGCGTCTCCAAGGACGGCATGATCCGCCTCGGGTCCGGCGACGACGCCTACGAAGGCACGCTCTGGATCCCGGCCGCTCCCCCGGAGAGCGACCTCACGCTCTGCGTCGATCTCGTCGGCTTCACTCCGCGCGAGACTCCGCTGACGCCGCTCCCGAGCGGCAAGTTCCGCGTGAAAGTCGTCGGTGCGAGGGCGGCGGATGCCGCCACCGTCCGGGCGAGCCGGTACGGAGGTCCGCGCTTCACGGGCCGCGTCGTGACGGCGGGGACGTTCGAAGTCGAGGGTGTCGCGCCGGGCTCCTGGTCCGTCGTCGCGCTGAATCGAAAGGGACGTCCGATCGCGTCCGCGGTACTCGTGGCGAAGAGTGGCGAAACCGTCGAGGTCGAACTCTCCGTGCCCGGCAAGTGACGCCTAACGGAGCAGATCACGGCCCGAAGGCCGTGCGCTACGGTTTGCGACGGTGATTGGCGGCAGCAGGCCAATCCATCGCGCTCGCGATCGCCGACGAGAGCGACGAACCGGATTTCAGGTCGTAATGAAGGAAGCGGACCCGTGCGGCCGCGGCGCCCTCCTCGTCGTAGCGGGAGTCGCCGACCATCAGCGAACTCTCGGCGGTCACGCCGAGCGCCGCCATCGCCGCGAGCAGGAGATCGGGCTCGGGCTTCTCGCGGATGCCGACCCGTACGCCCTGTACGTCGTCGAAGCCGTCGGCCAGGCCCGACGCGGTCAACACGGCGCGGGCGAGCCCGAGTTGGGTATTGGTCACGCACGCGCGACGAATCCCGCGGCGACGCAACTCGTCGAGCACCGTGCGAGCCTCCGGATTCACGCGGATCGATCCCGTCTGCAACCCCATCGCCCGGACATAGACCGCCTCGACCTGCTCGCGGGTACACCCGGGATAGAGGTTCTTCAGGTCCGCCGAGATCCCCTGACCCCAGATGGATCGAAATCGATCCCGCGAAACTGCGGGCTTGCCGAGCTCGGCGACCGTCGCATTGACGACGTGGAACCACGCCTCGTAGGAGTCGATCAATACGCCGTCGAGATCGAAGAGGACCGCGCGCACGGGGCCGGTCACGAGGCGTGTGCCCCGTGCCGCTTCGCGATGCGCGTCTCGATCACCTGATCCGGATCGAACGAGAGCAGCCTCACGCGCGCGGCGAAGTCCTTCGGACATGCGGCCGCGGGGATCAGTCCGACCAACTCGCTGCCCGCGATCTTGACGCCCGCCGCGTCGGCGCGCGACTTCACCGCGTCGTAGGCCGCCATCGGCGAGGTCGCGCGGTAGTCGACGAGGTTCATCGAGACCTGCACCCAGCCTTTCTCAGGCAGGTCGAAGCCGAGTGCCTTGACGCCCTTCAGGCCGCCGTCGCGCTCGCGGATCTCCTTCGCGATGCGCTTGGCGAGCGCCAGATCGCGCGTTTCGAGATCTACGTTGAACGCGATCAGGAAGAACCGCGCGCCGACCGCCGTCGCACCACCCGTCGGGTGGACCGCCTTCGGTCCGAAATCGGGCGCGCGCGCGGGGTCCGTCCCGATTGCGTCGCGAATGCCCTCGAATTGTCCCTCGCGCACCTTCGCGAGGTCGCGCCGTGCTTCGAGGCGCGCGGCATCGCCATAGAGATACGTCGGAATGCCCAGCTCTCTCGCGAGTCGCTCGGCCGCCTCGTTCGCAGCGGCGACGGCGTCGGCCATGGTCGCGCCTTCGAGCGGAATGAACGGCACGACGTCGGTCGCACCCATCCGCGGGTGGGCTCCCTGATGCTTCGTCAGGTCGATGCGCTTCAACGCTTCCCGGGCCCCCGCGACCGCGCCGTCGACCACCTGCGCGTGGGATCCCGCGATCGTGATCACCGTCCGGTTGTGATCACGGTCGCTCTCCACGTCGAGCAGTGCCGCACCCCTCGACGCGAATGCCTTCGCCACGGCGTCAATGGTCGCGGCGTCGCGTCCGTCGCTGATGTTGGGTACGCATTCGAGGAGACGGGTCGGCACGAGAGCGCTCCGGGAGAAGGGGGGAGCGTACGCGGGTGCCGTTCGGGGCTAGAGTTTCCGACGCATGTCCCTTCGTCGTCCGATCCGTCGAGCCGCGCTGGTTGTGTCGTTGTCGTGCGCCGTCGTCGGCTGCGGCGACTCCGACCCGAAGGCGGTCGTTCGGACGCGGGTCCCGTCCGCCGTTTCGACCTGCGACATCGACCCGTCGATCGAGCAGACGCCCGACGACGAGGATCGGATCGGAGAGGTAGCCGGGGCACTCGTGGGCAAGGGACCGTGCCTCGTCGATGCCGCGAGGCGCTGGCTTCTGGCACACCCGAAGGCGCGCGAGGGAACGCCCGCCGGCCGGGCGATCGTTCGCGCCGTGGGTCTGATCGTGGGGACCCTTGTGTCCAAGGATCGCGAAACGGCGCTCGACGTCCTGCTCGAATCCGAAGCGTTCGGCGACGCGATGGTCCGACGCGAGGCGCTCATCGGGCTCGCGACCGTACGCAAGCACGTCAACGAGCGGATCGAAGCGGCACTGGCAGAGCCCGATGGCGTCGAACACGAGCGTGCCCTCGCGCTGCGCGAAGCGCTGGGACCGGACTCGCGGGCTGGCGCGGCGTCGAGAGCGCCGTCGCTTCCGAAGTAGCCGCCGATCGGCCGACGGGATCAACGTCCGACGGGTCGCCCGTCCGCCACGACGACCTTGCCCGCACGCACGACCGTGCGCACGAGGTTCGTGCCGAGGCGGTACGGGATGTGGACGTAGCTCGGCTCTTTCAGGATGACGAGGTCGGCCTCGAATCCGCGTGCGAGCGAGCCGACGCGACCGGACAATCCGACAGCCGCCGCCGCGTTGCGCGTGATGGCGGTGATCGCCTCCTCGGGCGTCATCCCGAGCATCGAGCAGCCGAGCGCCGCGGTCAGTTGGAGATTGCCCGTCGGCGAGGAGCCGGGATTGAAGTCGGACGCCAGTGCCACCGCACACCCGGCTTCGATCATCGCGCGTGCGTCGGGCCTGCTCGCGAGCCTGAGGAAGAGGGTGGTCGTCGGCAGCAACACCGGTACGACGCCCGCCTTCGCCAACGCGCGGATGCCCGGGCGCCCCGTGCCGCCCAGGTGCTCGGCCGACGTCGCGCGCTCGCGGGCGGCCAGCGCGGCCCCGCCCCCGTCCCCGAACTCGTCGGCGTGGATCTTCGTCGCGAGGCCCGAGGCCTTCGCGGCCCGGAGGATCTTCTTGCTCTCGGCCTTCGTGAACGCGCCCGTCTCGCAGAAGACGTCGCAGAAGACCGCGAGCTTCTGTTTGGCGACGGCCGGGATCATCACGTCGGTGACGAGGCGCACGTAGTCGGCTCGACGGGCCGCGTACGCGGCGGGAATCGCGTGCGCGCCGAGGAACGTCGGGACCAACCGCACGGTCGAGGTGCGCGACGCCGCGTGGATCGCGCGCAGGCTCTTCAATTCGGCGTCGACGGAGAGACCGTAGCCCGACTTCGCCTCCATCGTCGTGGTGCCGTGAAGGAGCACCTCGTCGAGGCGTACCTCGAGGCCGGCGCGCAGCGCGCTTTCGTCCATGTCCTCGACGGCGGCCGCCGACGCGAGGATGCCGCCGCCGGCGGCCAGAATCGCCTCGTAGGACTCTCCGCGACAGCGACGCGCGAATTCGTCGTCGCGCCACTTGGCGAAGACCGGGTGCGTGTGGGCGTCGACGAACCCCGGCAGCACCGAGCAACCCTTGGCGAAGATGCGCTCCGTGCTCCGGTAGGCCTGCGTCACGGCGTTGGTCGGGCCCACCGCCACGATGCGACCGTGGTGGATGGCCACCGAGGCGTCGCGCAAGACGCCGAGATCGTTCATCGCCGCGCGTCCACGCGCGGGGCCGGGCAGACCTGCCGCGACCGTCACCACTTCGGTGGCGTTCAAGACGAGGAGATCGACCGTCCTCACGGCCGCGCGTCCCGCGGGCGCTTGACGCCGTGGCGCTTGGCGAAAACCTGCGCTGCGTCGTAGCCGGCCTCCGCGTGCCGCACGACACCCATGCCGCAGTCGGTGGTCAGCACGCGATCGAGTCGGCGGGCGGCTCCCTCGCTCCCGTCGGCTACGACCACCATGCCCGCGTGGATCGAGTTCCCGATGCCGACGCCGCCGCCGTGATGAAGCGAAACCCACGTCGCGCCGGCGGCGGTGTTGAGCAGCGCGTTCAGGATCGGCCAGTCGGCGATCGCGTCGCTGCCGTCCTTCATCGCCTCGGTCTCGCGATAGGGGCTCGCGACGCTGCCCGTGTCGAGGTGGTCGCGTCCGATCACGATCGGCGCCTTCAACTCGCCCTTGCGGACCAACTCGTTGATCGCGAGCCCGAACTCCCGCCGTTCGCCGAGCCCGAGCCAGCAGATGCGCGCCGGGAGGCCCTGGAACTGGATGCGCTCGCGGGCGAGGTGAATCCACGTCGAGAGGTAGGGATCCTTGCCGAAGAGCTCGAGCACGAGTCGGTCGGTGCGGTAGATGTCCTCCGGGTCCCCCGAGAGCGCGACCCAGCGGAAGGGGCCCTTGCCGAGGCAGAACAGCGGCCGGATGTACTCGGGGACGAAACCGGGGATCTCGAAAGCGTTGGTCGAGCCGGCCTGCTCGGCGCCTCCGCGCAGATTGTTGCCGTAGTCGAACGCGACGGCGCCGAGCGCCTTCAACTCCAGCATCACGTCCACATGCTCGCGCATGCCGTGAAGCGACTTCTCGACGTAGCCCTTCGGGTCGCGCGCGCGAAGCGCCTCTGCGTCGGCGAGCGACATCCCGACGGGCACGTAGCCCCTCAACGGATCGTGGGCCGACGTCTGGTCTGTGACCACGTCGGGCACGACGCCGCGCCGGACGAGCGCCCTCAGGAGGTCCACGACGTTGGCACAGACGCCGATGGAGATCGCCTGACACGTGTCCCGCGCGGCGACGGCGGCGTCGATCGCCTGGTCGAGGTCGTCGATGCGACGGTCGAGGTACTTGGTCGCGAGGCGCTTCTCGATGCGCGTCGCGTCGATCTCGGCGCCGAGGAACGTGGCCCCGGCCATGCACGCGGCCAGCGGCTGCGCGCCGCCCATTCCTCCGAGCCCTCCGGAGACGACGAGCCGTCCCGACAGGTCGCCGTTGAAGCGCGACCGCCCGCACGCGGCGAACGTCTCGTAGGTGCCCTGGAGGATGCCCTGCGTGCCGATGTAGATCCACGAGCCGGCCGTCATCTGGCCGAACATCGTCAACCCGATCGCTTCGAGGCGTCGGAACTCGTCCCAATTCGCCCAGTGGGGAACCAACTGGCTGTTCGAGATCAGTACGCGCGGCGCGTCTTCGTGCGTGCGCCAGACGGCGACGGGTCGCCCTGATTGAACGCAGAGCGTCTCGTCGTCCCGCATGGTCGCGAGCGAGCCGAGGATCGCCCGGACGTCGTCCCACGAGCGGGCCGCGCGCCCGGTGCCGCCGTAGACGACCAGGTGCTCGGGGTTCTCCGCCACCTCGGGATCGAGGTTGTTCTGGAGCATCCGGTAGGGGCCCTCGAGCGGCCACGAGGCACACGTTCGAGTCGTTCCGCGCGGGGCCCGGACCGGACCGCGATAGCCGACCGAGAAGTCACGCGGGGGAGGAGTCGTCGACGGGAGGCGCGGCATGGCGACGCATGGTAGCCGTCGCAGTCCGGGTGATTTCCAATCTGCGCGGCGCGAGATCGTCACGGGTTTCGATCGGTGCGAGAATCAGGCGCGTCGATCGAGGATTCGTCCGCCATGGGCCTGTTCCGCTCCCGCATCCGCGCGCACACGGCGGCATTGCTCGTTCTCGCCGCGGGGCTCGCGTCCGCGCCCCGTTCCGCCCACGCCGACCTCGTCGAGGACCCGGCGTCGAAGGCGAGTTTCTGGGCGCCCGACGGATGGGCGTCGTCCACGCAGACCCGCGGGGCGTGGAAACTGTTCCTCAAGCGCGCGGCCGACGAGAAGGCCATGTGCGGCCTGGCGGTCGCGAAGGCGTCGGGAACGCTCGAATGGGCGCTCGAGTCGGTCGAGGCGATCTGGAAGGCCGGCCCCGAGCGCTACGAGCGCTTGTCGAAGGATTCGGCCCTCGTGGCCGGCGCCGCCGGGCTCCGCGCCGAACACCGCATCTCGATCGCCAGCGAGGGTCGCACGCTGCGCGCGTCGACGGTCGTCGTCGCGGCGGGCGAGTGGCGTGTGGCGCTTTGGGCCGCGCACGAAGCCGGGCTTGAAACGGCGTACGCGCCGATCATCCGGCGGATCCAGGAATCGATCGTGCTGCCGGCGGCGGCCGCGGCGCCGGGCGCGTCTTCCGTTCCGACGTCACCGTCTACGGCAGGCCAGCCGTCGTCGGGCACGCCGCAGGGGGCCGGCCTGCTCTTCGATCCGCGCTTTCGCGAGGGCCGCCCGTCCGACGTACTCGTGTCGGGAAATCGTCCCTTGCTGCGGGGCGCGGTCGACGCGTTCCTCGATCTCGTCGAAGCCGCGACCGACACCACGTTGCCGGAGGCCGAGGAGCAGGCACTGCGCGACGGCGTGGAAGCCGGTTGGACGAAGGCCCCGTCCGAGGATCAGGCGCTGATCGACGCATCCGTCGCCACGCGCGAGCGCATGCGCGCCGCCGCGACGAACGGCGATGTCGCCACGCTGCGCGCCGCCGTCGCGACGTTTTCGGAGGCGCTGGCCGGTCGCGCGGCCGGAAGGCCCGCTGGCGCGTGGCAATCGGTGGTTCGTCGTGCGAGCGCGCGGAAGCTCGAGGCGTTCACGGCGACCGCCGCGGGAGAGCCGGTCGTGTCGCTCGCCGCGATCGACTCGCTCGAAGAGTTGCTCTCGTTCACGGCCTCCCTCGCCCGCAACGACGGCGCGCGCGTGACCGAGGGGCAGCGCCTTGCGGTACGGGCCGAGAAACTGAGGCTTGCGATCGATGCGGCCGATCCGACCCACCGTCGTCGGTTCGCCGCCATGCGGCGCTTCTGGGCGCTGGTCAAGGCCCGATGGGATGCGGCCGACGCCGACACGAGGCTCCGCATCCGCTGGTCGTCGACCGATCTCGCGCGCGCCATCGCGAAACTGCCGGAGACCGCGCCCGGTGCGAAGGCCGAGGGGCTCCCCGCGTATGCCCGGGCCGCCTCCGAAGCCGCGGCCGTGCTGCCCGTATTCGAAGCCTACACCAACGTCTTCGTGAATCTCGACGCGGTGGTCGAAGGGCTCGTCGTCGCGTTCGGCATGCCGAAGTCCGACGTCGACGCCGCGTTCGGCACCGAGCCGCTCACGCTTCGCTGACCGCGCGTCGGCGAGTCAGCGGCCCGCAGGCTCGGCGGCGGTGCCGGGCGTCTCGCGTGCGGCCGCCGACTCGATCGCGGCGAAGACCGCCGGCGATTCGTGGGACGTATCGAGGATCGACGTCAGATACGCGAAAAGCGCGGGATCCCGTGTCCTCAGCTCCTCCCGCGTGTGGCGTGCCGTCTCGGTCAGGCAGCCGCGCTTGACCGGCGAGAGGAATGCCTCGTACCCCTGTGCGAAGTACTCGTCCGCGTTGCTGGCCGAATACCAATCGAGGCACGCGTTGGTCGCGACCGCCTTGGCGTAGAGTCCGTCCACTTCCTTCTGCTTGGCGGCGTCGAGCCCCATGCGGTGAATCTGGTGCCCGAACTCGTGGGCGAACGTGTTGAACCCGAACTCCGCCGCCTCGCGGATCTTCTCCGCGCCCGTCGCCCCGTGGGTGCCGGCGACGGCGCGCAGGTGCTCGTACCAGCGTCCGTCGAAGGTGCGCTTGCCCACCAGCTCGCGACGCGACGGCGCGTCGGTCACGTCGTCGTCCAACGAGAGCACGTCGTGGACGACGCCCGACGCGCGAATCGCCCCGAAGAGCGCGCGCGCCGGCGCCGTCGCGACGCGGACCACGTGTTTTTCGACCGGCCCGAGCGCGTCGTAGCCCGGGACGACGGCCGACAGCCCCTCGAGCTCGGGCGCGACGATCGTCATGTAGAGCGACGGCCCGTCGCCCCCGAGTCGCGCTTCGTTCTGGCGTCGGATGGAGAGCCGCACGAGACCCAGTCCCAGTCGGTACTTGTAGACCTCGGGGCGCGCGCGGGCGAGCGCCTCGAATCGCCGTTGCGCGGGGACGAGATCGCCCTGATTCCAACGATCGACCGCCTCGTCGAACAGGATGGCGTCGGCACCGTCCCGCCAGGGCTTTTCGTTCGATCGGGGCCCGAAACCATTGCCGAGCCTGAGATTCGACTCTTCGGCGAGCGGATCGAGTTCCGTCGCCCGCAGGTACGCCTTCTCGGCCCAATCCATGCGCCCCGCGCGGTAACTCGCGGCCGCGAGCGCCTCGGCGCAGCGCGCGTCCGACGGGGCCGCCGCCACGGCACGCTCGGCCGCCGCGATCGCGAGGTCGTACCGGCGCAATTCGACGAGCGCCAATGCCTTCGCGCGATACGCGCGCGCCGGTTCCTCGCCCTGCCGCGAGAGGAGCAGCGCGTCCTGTGCGGTCGAGAGCGCCTCGAGCGGGCGCCCCGAGAGGACGAACGTCTCGGCGAGCCCCGCCATCGCGCGGGCGTCGGTCGGATCTCGCTCGAGCAGACGTCGATACGTCGCCTCCGCACGATCGATGCGACACCGCTGCCGCTCGATCTCACCGAGCGCGAGCGCCGCGTCGCGATCGTCGGGGTGCTCGGCGAGAAACACCTCGAGGCGACGCTCGCCTGCCGCCGCATGATCCTGACGCGCGAGCGCCCGAGCATCCGCTGCAACCGCGAGGCCCTTGTGCGTCGCTTCGTCGGCCTCCACCCCGTCGATGGCCGCGAGCACCGTCAACGCCGCCACGGGAATCCATCGGAAATCGACGCGCAGGGATGACATCGCACGCCGAGCCTACCCCGGGTGGACGGGCGTGTCGGACGACGTCGCCACGCATGAGTTCGTGCCGGCCCTCCGAGAGGACGCCGGCACTCGGAGACCGTGGAGCCCGCTCGGACTTGCGTGACATGGGTTTGGGCTGGACGTGGACGGGGCTCGGGGGTTCGATCCAGCGCTTCCCGACGCCCCCCGGAGCCGTCATGACATTGCGAGCAGGTGCGGGTCGTCGGCTCTTCTCCTGTGCAGTGCTCGGGGCCTCGGCGTTTGCACTTGTCGCGCCGGTCGGGGGCGACGAGGTCAGCTGGCCCCCCCCCCCCCCCCCCCCGGCCCCCAGACCCCCGGGGGGCACGGCGCCCCCCCACACCCCCCCCCCCGGGTGGGGGGGGG
>JANNRO010000494.1:0-2324 GCA_031401505.1 Planctomycetia bacterium | reverse complement strand
CGAGGGGTACGCCGACTTCGTCCGCAGCTATGCCTACGACGTGGCCGCGGGCACGGCGAAGCCCGACAATCCGCGCGCCGAGTACGCCGACGTCGTCGCCAACTGTCCGCCCGCCTCCCTCGTACCCTGGGCCAAGGAGTTTGCGATGCCGCAGAGCGAGGCCTACGGCATGGACCGCAAGAAGGAGGTCAAGTTCGCGATGCGCTGGCGGCTGGGCAGCGAGTCGCAGTACAACCCCGTCGGGCTTCGCCGTGCCCGCGGCCACGTCGTAGGCATAGCTGCGGACGAAGTCGGCGTACCCCTCGACGACGAAGTACCCGGGCCCTCCGGCGTGGTCGTCGAGCGTCTCGTCGGCCGAACGCTGCGGCCGACGGCGACCGATCCAGTGATGGGTCAGCTCGTGACAGTAGGTCTTGATGACCGAATCGCCCTCGCCGAACGGATAGAAGATGCGCGTCACGTTGGCCGACGGAGAATAGTGCCCCGCGGTGTGCTCCAGGCCGCCGAAGCCGGTGCCGGGTTCGAGGTTGCGCTCCTTGTTGGCCTGGTTCAGGTACTCGGGTTTGTTGGGGAAGAGGTGGAGCATCAGGATCTCCTCTTCCTCCTTGCGCGGCCCGATCATCGCGAACTCGGCGTCGAGTTCGTCGCTGACGACGCGCCCGAACGCGAGACAGCGCGTGATCGCGCTCGGGTGCTCGGGCGGCGAGACGACGAGCAGCGGCCCGTTCAGAAAGCCCACGAGATCCTCGCGCCAGTTCGCGCGCGACGTCTCGAGCATCTCGGAAACCTGGGCCGGCACCGAGTCGGGGACCTTCATCTTCGGTCCGAAGATCATCACCTTCCCCGTCGGATCGGATTCGAGGAAGTCGAGCCACTCCCCGAGATCGGGGATGCTCCGGGGAGACAGCCCCTTGGGCAGGCGCGCGCGCACCCATTCGTTGGCACCGGCGTGATAGGGCGAACGGTAGCCCGCCGCACGCACGAGCGTCGTGCCATAGGTGAGAGGCACGTCGGTCGGCAGCGAGGCCGCCGCCTCGACGAGCAGGCTGGGCTCGTTCGCGAGCAGGACGGTCAGGCGGCTCTCGACTTCGGTCGCCTTCTCCTCGGAGCGCTCGGCGGCGCGCGCCTCGAGTGCAGCGACGCTCGTCTCGGTCTTCGCGAGGTCCAGGTACGGCGCGCCGAAGTCGGTCGCCGCCGATTGCACCCGTCGCGCGAGCGCCCCGTCATTGGATTCGACCGCCGTCGGAACCAGCGCCAGGAGGTCGGCGACGGCTTGCGCGCGTCCGAGGGACGCGATCGCGTCGGCGGCCTCGTTCGGACGGTTGGCGACGAGCAGCGCGCGCGGCGACTCGTCGGAGAGGAGCGCACGCACCGCCGCCAGCGGCCAGGAACCCGCGTCGTTCGTCTTGCCCGTGCAGACGAGGTTGCCGGTCTTCGCGTCGATCGAGAACGCGCCCGCGACCGTGCGCCCGTCGTCGAGCACGGCGCGTCCCGCGGCGAGCGTCGACGGCTTCCCCTCGACGCCGAAGAGGCGCAGAGGCGGCACGTCGACCGTCTTCGTCGTGCTCTTCCACGCCGTCACGCGGTTCTTCGACTCGACGGTCACGAGTCGATCGCGCAGCGGGATGACGCGAGAGACGCAGGGCACCGGATCGGGGTGGAGCAACTCGAGCGAGTGCGCGTCGAAGATGCGGCCGCCCAGATACACGATCTCGCCCGCGGTGGTCGGCGCCACCTTGGCGTCGAGGAATTCGGGGTGCATCGTGCCATTCGCGACGTCTCGACGGTCGTTCGTGTCGGTGTCGAGGCCGTTGAAGAGCGTCACGACCAGTGACGTCGACTTTCCTCGTCCGACCGCCGCCACCCAGTCGCGTCCCAGCGATGCGATGCCGAACGGCATCAGCAGCGGCGTGTGCTTCTCGAAGGGACCGGAGTCGGCGAGACCGAAGCGGACCGTGTCGGCGTCTCGTCCGTCGTCCTGGAACTTGACGCCGCACGAGACCATTACGTCGGCCAACCCGACGATCACGCGCGAGAGCCGCGGGTCGGCCTTCTCGGGAAGGCGCCCCTCGCGACGGACGGTTCCGTCCTTGCGATCGACCTCGACGAGCCGGGTGCCGGTCGCGAGGAAGACCGACGTGTCACGGACGGAGGGGCGCGCGTACTCCGTGCCCGCCGGGAGCGCCGACGACTTGCCCGTCGCCGGTGATGCCGACACCGACGAACCGTCCGCCCGTACCGGCGCAGCCGTGCCCCCGGGGCCAGACGAGTTCCGACGATCCATACGTCAACCGCGCGAGCACGCCGTCCACGACGACGTAGAC
>JANNRO010000493.1:0-3273 GCA_031401505.1 Planctomycetia bacterium | reverse complement strand
CGTCGAGCTTGGCCGAACTGTGCGTCTGCGAGAGATCCTCGATCGAGAGCGGGTGGAAGCCGAACCCCTCGAGGAAGAGCTTCGTGTCGGCGGCGTCCGCGCCCGTCACGTCGAGCCAGAGCACCTTTTCGGTCGCGCGCTTCGCCTCGATCAACGACGCGTCGTCGGTCGGGTGGGAGACTCCGTCCTTCGTCGAGACGATCGCGCGGCGCATGATCGGAGCCTAGCGCACCGTCGGGAAGACGCCTACCGCCACGCGACGCTCGCGACGCGCAACGCCGCCCGCGCGCGACGCTCGAAATCGAGCGTGGACGCCCCGAACCCGCACGACGGCGAGACGAGCCCACGACGCCGTACGACGTCACGGTCGCCGGCGAGCGCCCCCATCCGGTCGAGGAGCCCGCGCGCCACCTTGCGCGGGTCGGGCAACGCCCCCTTCGTGGGCAACACACCCCACGCGACCGTGCCGCCGCCGCGCAGATAGCCACCGAGCGCCTCCCCGTGCGCCGCAAACGGCACCGTCGCGCCCCACGCGTCGACGGAGATCAGATCGGGCCCGATCAGCAGGAGTTTTCGTCCGTCGCGCGCGCCGCAGTCGTGGATCGCCGCCAGGTGTCCCGCCATGCGCACGGCGCCGACGACCGACGAGAGCCGCCAGAACGACGGCGTGTCGAGCGCGTCGGTCGTGCCGGGCTCGTCGAATTGAACGACGACCGTCACGCCGAACGCCGAGAGTCGGCTCGCGAGGTCGGCCGCGCGCCGGACGACATAGCGAGCGATCGCATCGGCCGCCGCCGGCACCGAGGCCAGCGAGCGCCCGGCCGCATCGGTCAGGCGCTGGGAGAGGACCACGGGTCCGGCGACCGAAACCTTGATCCGTGTCGGCCTCGCCTTGCGCGGGTTCATCGCGTGGAGGAGCGCCGCGAAACCGTCGGACTCGGGTCCCGTCGCGGGATCGGCGTCGTCGAGATCGCGCACCAACGCCGTATCGCCCGCGGGTCGGGTGGTGCGCAGCGTCGCCGGATTCACGAACTTCGAAAGGGGCCCGAGATCGCGCGTGAGGATCGCCTCGCCGGCGTTCTGGCGGGGCAGTTCCGGCACGGAGGGAAGGAACGGATGGAGTTCGAGCGCCGATTTCGCGGCGGCCTTCGGATCGCGCCCCGACACGCTCCCGATCTCGATCGCCTCGCCGTGTCCGTCGGGCAACGGCGTCATGACGACGCGGGGCCCCGGCCGCGTCCGACCCACGGCACGTCGGCCACCTTCGCGACGTGGTTCGCGTAGCGCGCCTGGACGAACAGCAGATCGGAGAGCCGATTCAACCAGCGCACGATCACCGGCTCGACGGGAACGTGGTCGGACATCGAGATCACGAGTCTCTCGGCGCGGCGGCAGACGGTGCGCGCGACGTGGAGGCGCGCGGCCCCCTCGGAGCCGCCGGGCAGCACGAAGGTCTTCAGCGGCGCGAGATGCGCCTCGAGCGCGTCGATCGCGCGCTCGAGTTCGAGCACGTCGGCGTCGCCGACCGTCGGCACCGAGGCGCGCTTTTCGACGGGGGTCGCGAGCACGGCGCCGACGTCGAAGAGGGCCGACTGGGTCTTGGCAAGCACGTCGTCGATCTCGCGCGGAAGCAGGGCCGCGCGCGCGAGCCCGATCGCGGCATTGGTCTCGTCGACGGTGCCGTACGCCTCGACGCGGGGATCGTCCTTGCGCGTGCGCGCGCCGCCGTAGAGCCCCGTCGTGCCGTCGTCGCCCGTGCGCGTGTAGATCTTCATGGAGTCTTTCCGGATTCGTCCGAGCGGCCTTCGCGCGAAGAGGAGCGCGCCTCGTAGGCCCGTAGACTACGAGGCCCTTCGGAGCCCGTGGTGCGGAAAGCCCCCCTCGTCGTCGTCTTCCTGACGGTCTTCATCGACCTGTTGGGATTCGGCATGATCGTGCCGCTGCTCACGATCTACGCGACGAAGTTCGACGCGTCCCCCTTCCAGGCGGGGCTCCTCGTCGCGTCGTATTCGCTCGCGCAGTTCGTGTTCGCGCCGATCTGGGGCCACATCTCGGACCGGGTCGGCCGCAAGCCCATCCTGACCCTGACGCTCGCGGGCAATGCGCTGGCATACGGCGTCTACGCCCTCTCCCACGACCTCACGATGCTGTTCGTCTCGCGCACGTTGTCCGGCGTGTTCGCCGCGAACATCTCGACGGCGCAGGCCTACGTCGCCGACGTCACGACGCCCGAGAACCGAGCCAAGGGCATGGGAATGATCGGCATGGCGTTCGGGCTCGGCTTCGTGCTCGGCCCCGCGATGGGCGGGCCGCTCGGGCACTACGTCGGCGTCTGGGCCCCGGGGGCCGCCGCAGCGGTCCTCTCGACGGTTGCCTGCGTGCTCTGCGTGATGCGGCTGGACGAATCGTTGACGCCCGAGCTGCGCGCGAAGGCGCAAAAGCGTGCCGGGCACCCGATCCTCGCGCTGCGCACCGCGCTCGGTCGCCGCGAGATCGCCGGGTTGCTCGGGTTCTTCTTCTTCCTGACGTTCGGCTTCGCCAACCTCGAGTCGATGGCGCCGCTCTTCCTCCGGGACCGCTTCGGCTTCAACGAGGCCGAGACCGGGTATGTGTTCGCCTACATCGGCGTCTGCATCGCGTTCGCGCAGGTCTTCCTGATCGGTCGGCTCTCGAAGAAGTACGGCGAGGCGAAGCTGCTCCGCTTCGCGCTGTGGTTGATCGTCGTCGGCTTCCAGCTGTACTGGCTGTCGCCGAACCTGTGGATTTATCTCCTGTTCGTTCCCCTCGTCGCGATCGGGATGGGGCTTTCCAATCCGAGCGTCGCGACGCTGATCTCGCGCCGCACGCCCCCCGACGTGCAGGGCCGAACGCTCGGCCTCTCGCAGTCGCTCGGCGCGCTCGCACGTGCGCTCTCTCCCGGGCTTGCGGGCTGGCTCTACGGCCGGTACCCGACGCCTGACGTCGTCGCCGGCGTCTACTCGCAGGCCGCCGCACCCGGGTTGTCGATCGTCCCCCTCGTCTGGGGTGGCATCGTGATCGCGGTCGGGATCTTCCTGGCCCGGACCTGCTTGTCGCTGACCGTACCCGCGCCCGCCGCCGCCTCGCGCAACACCCCCCCGGTCCCGAACGAAGTCTAGGAGCCTGTCGGAGAAGCGCTCTGCTACGCCCGACGATCCTCTCGCTGCGGCCGAATTGCTCGGCCGAAACGCCCTGCGAAGGGATAGGAACCCGCCTCGGGCGTTTCGGCCTGTGCTCTTCGGCCTCGCTTCGGTC
>JANNRO010000492.1:0-5084 GCA_031401505.1 Planctomycetia bacterium | reverse complement strand
ACGCACGGGGCGCCGTCGCCCGCCGAGGCGGAAGGGCCTTGGAGACGAAGGTCTCCCGGCCGTTCGATCACCCGTCGCTACCAAGCAGCGCGGCGCCGTTCTGCTCGAGGCATGACGGAAGGCACCCGCGAATCGCGGCCGGCGAATCGTAGAAATCGGCTCGGATTCGGCCCCGGTCCACGCGGTCGAGTGCCGCCGAACGGGGTGAGACCCCGATCGGCGGGACTGGGAAGTGCGCAACTACGGTCATGCACCCGAGTCATCCGATTTCGGCGCGCGTGCCCCAGCCCGACGCCACGAAAATGCCGTGACGTTGCGTCGGCGGCGATGCGGACGCGGACGAGATCGGGGCGGCGCACGGGAGCGGATCGCAAGGGCCCTCGATCGTCACGTGACCGAAGTCGTCGGCCCGCGGGCACGCGGAGCTTCCGGCGTCCGTGGCTCCCATGGCGCCCAATCGGCCATCGGCCTCGCAGAGCCAGCGACGGATCTCATGACCGAGGGGATCGATCGGGCGAGGCGCGGAGTTCATGCCCTGATCGATCGGTCGGCGGGACCCGCGTCCGAAGGGTCGCCTCACCGACGTGTCGCCGCGTCGCCACCCTCGCCCGTCGTAGTGCGAACGGGGCTCGCCGCGACGGGTGGGTCGGTCGCGCGCGACGCGCTACCGGCCTACTTCTTGATGGCGCTGCCGGGAATCGCGCGGCGACGCCCGTGGTGATTGAGCGCCTGGGCGTGGACGGAGTTCTTGACCGGGTCGAAGGTCTGGCCCTTGTCTTCGAACATCTTGCGCACGCGCGCGACGTTCGCCTGGCCCAACTTGCGGGCGCGGGCGCGCTTGCGCTTGATCTTGACCTGACGATGCTTGAAGCCGCCGTGACCGGACATGGACTGCCTCGCGAGGGAAACTGCGTCGAGCGGGGCATCATCGCCGGGACGCGCCCGAGCGCAACGTTCGCGGGGCGCGTACCGCCCGACAGGCTCCTACGGACCGTCCAGGTAGACGCCATCGGCCCGGAGTTCGGCGATCAGCCGGCGGTCCTTGGGCTCTTCCCGGAGCAGCGCCTCGGTCGGCGAGAGGCGCCGGACGACGAGCGGTTTCATGCCGGCGTGGGTGAGCACCCGGTCGAGCGTTTCGGCCTTGGCGACCTTCAGGACCACACCGCGTTCGAGCGTCGCGAACGAGACCGCCGCCGCCCAGTCGCGCAGCGTCACCACGACGTTCTGGGGCACCGGCCCCCGAGACGTTCCGGCCAGGTACTCGAGAAGCGCGTCGACGGTTCGCCCCTCGACCGTCGCCGCCTCGATCGACTGTCGCGTGAATCGAAAGTGGACGACGTCGCCGTTGCGCTCGCGCTGGGCGTAGCCCCCGAGGCGGTGAATCACCTCGGAGACGTCGCCTTCGGGAAGCACGACCGCCTCGAAATCGGGGGTCACGAGGACGGTGCGACCTTCGTCGGCGGCGGCCATCCCGGGCGTGACGGTGGCGCCGAGCGTCCGGGCGCCGAGCGTCGAGAGGCGCAGCGCCAACACGCGACCGTTGGTCGACGCCGCGTCGACCAGCCCCATCAGGAAGAGCGTGCGCCGCCACGTCGTCGCCAGGTCTTCCAGGAGCTCGCGCACGCCCTCGCGCCCCGCGACGAAGGCGCTGAAGTGCCGATCGCGATGCCGATCCTTGATCTTTCGCGCATCGAGCGCCGACAGATAGCGCAACCGGGCCACGGTGAACAGCGAATCGCCCGTCCACCAGCGCGCCGGATCGGCCTTCAACAGATCGGCGACGATCTGACGCAACTCGTGGAGGTGAAGGCTCCGCCCCCGCGGCCCGGGCGACTCGAGCGTCAGTCGATAAAGTCCCGCGACCTTCGCGTCGAGCGGGAGCGTGGACCAGCGGTCGGCCTCTTCGCGGCAGGCGAGGAACCCTTCGCGATCGGGCGCCACGAGCCCCAGATGGTCGGTCGCCGCGCGGATCTGGTTCCAGACGTCTTCCTTCGTTCCGAGCGGCGAGCGCGGGAAGACGAACCCATCTTCGAGGCGCCGACGCGCGGCCTTGTGAACGTCGCCTTCGCGCGTCAACCGCACCGGGCCCCGTTTCACCTGCGAGAGAAACCCCTGGATGTCGGCCACGAGGTCGCCGCCGGGGCGGAGCACCTCGTCGCCCGGCGCCTCGGAAGGCGCCGCGCGCTCGAGGAGATCCTCGACGACCTCGTGGAACACGACGAGCGCCTCGTCGTCGCAGGAGAGTCCGTACTCGGAGAGGGCGAGGCGCGCGACGGTACCGACCCCGGCCGCTTCGAGCGCCCGCGACCACGCCTTTCGGTCCCAGGGGAAGTCCTTGGCGCCGTCGCGTGTCGCGTACTCCGACCTCAGGAGGATTCCGCCGTCGCGGTCGAGCGTGCGCCCGACGAGTTCGCGCAACGGCGCGGGCTCGATGGCCAGCAGGCGGGCGGGCGCACCCCCCGCTTCGAAGATCGCGGCGACGTCGCTCGGCGACGCCTCCTTCGAGAGCTTCGCAAAGCGATGCGAGAGCGCCTGTCGATCGACGGCGCCGAGCGACGCGCAGAACCCCGCGAGCGAAAAGACGCTGCGTACGGAGCGAGTCTCGTCGCGAAACAGATCCGAGAGGATGTCGCCGAGTTCCATCGGCACGGCGTAGACCGAACGTCCCGTCGTCGAGAGCCCGCGCTCGGCCCACTCCCCGACGAAGCCTCGGCGCACGAGGGCCTTCAGCCCCGCTTCGGCTTCGTGGTACTCGAGAGCCACGTGGACGTCTTCTCCCGGGACGCGGCGAAAGAGGCCCGGAAGGTCGCTGCGATAGTCGGCGCGCTTCAAGAGCAGCAGGAGGACGTCGAGCACCTTGCGCGTCAACGTGCGCACGCGGCGGTAGACGGTGCCCTCGTCGGACATGACGTCGCACATTTGTCGTGCGATCTCGCGTTTGGGCAGCTCGGGCAATTCGCCGCCCGACCAGAACGCGTACACCTCGCGGATCTCGGGGTGTTTGACCGCCTCCAAGTGCTCCGTGAGCCGAACGCCGCCGCGCTCGCGTCGTGACACGGCCGCGTCGCTCACGAGTGCCCTCCGGCTGCGCGGCGGGCGGGCGGAGGCGCGGACGCGGGTCCCGCTTCCGATTCGGCCGCGGGTTCGTCGTCCGACGTACTGGCGATCTCGTAGGCGTAGCCCTGCTCGGTCAGGAAGAGCTGGCGATGCTGGGCGAAGCCCTCCTCGGTCGTTTCGCGCGAGACCAGCGTGTAGAAGCGCGCCTGCCGGCCGTCTTCCTTCGGGCGCAACACCCGGCCCAGGCGCTGGGCCTCTTCCTGACGCGATCCGAACGTACCGGAAATCTGGATCAAGACCGACGCCTCGGGCAGATCGACCGCGAAGTTGCCGACCTTGCTGACGACCAGCACGGGCAGCTGGCCGGCACGGAACGCGTCGTAGAGGCGCTGTCGCTCGTCACCCGGCGTCGCGCCCGTGATGATCGGCGCGTCGAGTTTTCGGGCCGCGCGGCCGAGCTGCGTCAGGTACTGCCCGATCACGAGGATGCGCTCACCGGCGTGCTTGCGGACGAGGTCGGCCATCACGTCGAGCTTTCTCGGATTCTCGGACGCGAGCCGGAACTTGTCGCGACGGTCGGCGCCGACGTATCGCTCGCGCACCGCCTTGGGCAGCGCGATCCGCACCTCCGTGCAGAGCGCCTCGGCGATGAACCCCTTCTTTTCGAGCACCTTCCACGGCACGTCGTGCCGCTTGGGACCGATCAAACTGAAGACGTCGTCCTCGCGCCCGTCCTCGCGCAGCAGCGTGGCGGTCAATCCGAGCCGCCGCGTCGCCTGGATCGACGCCGTCAGCCGAAACACCGGCGCGGGAAGGAGGTGCACTTCGTCGTAGATGATGAGACCCCAGTCGTTGCTCCGGAAGAGACCCAGATGGGTGAACTCCTCGGTCTTCGACTTGCGATGCGTCAGGATCTGGTACGTCGCGATCGTGACCGAGCGCACGTCCTTGGACGCGCCCGAGTACTCGCCGATGTCGGCTTCGCCGAGCATCGTCTTTTCCAGCAACTCGCGGTGCCACTGCTTGACCGCGGTCAGATTGGTCGTCAGCACGAGCGTCTTGCGCCCGAGCGTCGCCATGACGCCGATGCCGACGACCGTCTTGCCGGCGCCGCAGGGGAGCACGATCACGCCGCTGCCGCCGAGCGCGTCGCCGTTGCGCCAGAACGCCGCGACCGAGTCGCGTTGGTAGTCCCGCAGGCCGAAGGGTCGGCCGTCG
The DNA here is from genome assembly GCA_031401505.1 of Planctomycetia bacterium. Taxonomy (GTDB): domain Bacteria; phylum Planctomycetota; class PLA2; order PLA2; family JAEUHO01; genus JANNRO01. The sequence continues at coordinate 809 of JANNRO010000492.1, read as the reverse complement.
GGAAGCGCCTCGCGCAGCGTGACGGCCAGCGGGCCGCCGTCGACGTACCCCGCGCGGTCTTCGACGGGCCAGCCGAGCTTGACGAGGGCCTGCTTGACCTCGCCCCGGTGCTCCTCGAAGACGCCGAGCCGGCCGTCGTCCATGCGGCGGACGAACTCCTTCGTGAGCGGGTTCGTCTCGACCTCGGTCAGGAGGAGGGGGTCCTCGGCCGAGAGGCGCAGCCCGGGGACGCCCGGGGCCGAGTCCATGCGCAGACGTCCGAAGCGACCGTGGAGGTCGCGGACGTCCCGGACGACGTTCTTGGGGAGGTCGAAGCGGCTGAACCGCTCGAGAACGGCGACCATGTCTTCTGCGCTCATCCCCGCCGAAGCCGCATTCCAGACCGAGATCGACGTGATCCGGTAGGTGTGGACGTGCTCGGGGGACTTCAAGAGCTCGCAAAAGGGGGCGAGCGCCTCTCGGCAGGCCTCGGCGTGGGGCCCCCCCACTTCGAGGAGGAGGCTCCGATCGCTTTGGACGATCAGCGGCTGTTCGGCCCGGTACGGCATGCGCCTCCGGACGCGGGTCCCGTCGGGATTTCGACGGAGAAACGGGTCCGAAAGGGGGCAAGGGTACCGCCCGAGGGAGGGGGACCCAAGCCGGGACGGGCCGAGAGGGGCCGGTACCGGGTCAGGTACCGGGGGCGCCGAGTCCGACGACGCGAATCCGCGAAAATCGGTGAAAATCCCGGTCCTCCGTCAGGATTTCGTCGAAGCCATGCTCGAGGGCGAGCGCGACGACATGGGCGTCGTGGATGAGGTTTCCCGAGG
>JANNRO010000491.1:0-2249 GCA_031401505.1 Planctomycetia bacterium | reverse complement strand
CGACCGGCTCGCCTGGGTGGCGATCTGGTTCACCGGCCTCGCCCTCCTCGAAGCGGGCCAGATCGTCATCCGCCTCCTCGTGGAGTGGATGCCGCTTCACCTTCGGTTCCGCGATCCCCCCCTGTGGCCGTCGATCGCGGGTTACGCCGCCGGAGGCGCGTCGTATCTCGGGCTCCGGATCGGAATTCGACGCGATCGGGCGTGGGCGAAGGCCGGGGCCGCCGTCGTGATCGTCGCCGCCCTCGTCGGGACGTATCTCACGCTCAACACGGTATCGATCCGTCCCGGCCCCACCTCGACGCCCCCGCTGAACGCGCTCGGCGAATCGTGGAGGGGCGCCGGTTGGCCCGGCATCGTCTGTCACCTCGAGGACTTCACGCTGACGCCGTCGGGCACGTGGCACGTCGGTCACGTCGCCGCCGCGGCGTTCGCGATGCTCGTCGGCTTCACGGCGCTCTGGTTTCTCGCGACCGGCCGCATGCGCGCGCCATCCGTTCGGCGTACGGGGCCCGAGATCGTCGAACGGATCGCCGGATTCTCGTTCGCGATCCACCTCTCCTTTCACGCGGTCCTGACGATCGCGGCGCTGGTCGGACTCTCGTCGCGAATCGCGGGGCGGCTGTGACGACCGACCCAGCGCCCCGGCGCGGTGGCGTCCGCGGCGGGGTATCGTGACTTCGTGGAGAGAACTCCCCCCGATCCCGCCGAGGTCGCCGACCGAATCCGCCGCCTCGCGGGGCGCCTGGCGCACGACTTCAACAACCTCCTGACGGTCATCCAGGGTTGCACGCAGCTGCTGCTCGAGAGGACCACGCGGGACAATCCCTCGTGGGAGTTGATCGACGAGATCCGGCGCGCCGGCGATCGCACGGGCAATCTCGTCCGCAAGCTGCTCGCTTTCGCGCGCGGGCAGGAATTGACCCCCGCGCCGGTGGACCTGAACGCGCTGCTGACCGAGATGCGCTCGCTGGTCGGACGTCTCGTCGGACCGGAGATCGCGCTCGTGCTCGATCTCGACCCGCGTCTGCCCCCCATCCACGCCGACGCCGGCGCGCTCGAGCAAGTGATCGTGAACCTCGTCGTCAACGCGCGCGACGCGATGGAAAAGGGAGGTCGCCTCTCGATCTCGACGCGGGGCGGGCCGCTGGATGGCGGCGCGGAACGAGTCGAACTGACCGTCACCGACACGGGGACCGGTATTCCCCCGGCCCTCATGGACCGCATCTTCGACCCGTTCTTCACGACGAAGGAGTCGGGCAAGGGGACGGGGCTCGGATTGACGATCGTCGAAGGCATCGTGACGCAGTCGGGCGGGCGCGTCCACGTCGAGAGCGAAGTCGGGAAGGGCACGACGTTTCGCCTCGAGTTCCCCCGGCACGCGGGGGCGGCGCGGGGAAGGGATCCGCTCGCGGGAACCGAGACGATCCTCGTGGCGGAAGACGACGACATGATTCGGACGCTCGCGCGCATCGCGTTGAGCGACCGAGGCTATCGCCTGCTCGAGGCGCACGACGGGCTCGAAGCGCTCGCGATCGCCGAGCGGTTCCCGGGCGACATCTCGCTCCTCGTGGCCGACATCAACATGCCCCGGATGGACGGTGCGGAGCTCGCTTCGCGCCTCCTCGTGCGGCGTCCGACGCTGCGCGTGCTCTTCATCACCGGCTTCGCGGCCGAAACCGTCATGCAGACCGCGCCGAGGGGGCCGCGCGTGGCCGTTCTCGAGAAGCCGTTCGACGCCGAACGACTCGTGGCATCGGTCCGGGCGCTGCTCGATCGCGCCGTCTGACGCGCACGCTCAACTCCGTGCGCTCGTCGGCGCGGGTCCCGGGCGACGTCGACAGGTGGCGGAGAGGGGGGGATTCGAACCCCCGATACCCTTACGGGTATGCCGGTTTTCGAATCCGTGGCTGGTCATCTCCCAACAATCTGCCGCCCAGTGGGTTCTGGAGCCGGCCGCGCCGGTTATCCGGCCAGGGTCCGGTCAGACCCGCGAGGTCGGCTTGATTTCGACTCCACGGAAGCGCGCAGGGCGTGCTCCGTCGAGACACGCCGCCGGGACCGAGTAGCGTCTGCCGCGATGCACGAAGTCGACCTACAGGGCAAAGCGCGTCCGTTGCCCGGACACATCGAACACTACTGGTTCGAGAACGAGAACACCGGCCTGAAGAGGACGCTGTTCCACAGGATCGTCATCCCGTTCGCCCCATTCGACTCCGGACTGGACTACGTCGAGCAACCCGAGGCGACGG
>JANNRO010000490.1:0-4072 GCA_031401505.1 Planctomycetia bacterium | reverse complement strand
GCCTCGCGCGGGTAGCATCGACGGACATGAGGCGCGGCATCGGCATCTTCGGATCGCTCGTCGCGATCGGCGCTGCGCTCACGCTGGTGTGGGTTCGCAGCCGGGGTCCGCATCCGATCGATCGATCGGACTCGGATGGGGAACGGGTGAGCGATACGGCCGACGCGAGGCCTCCGTCCGAACTCGCCGTCGGTCCCGCGCATCGCCCCACGAACGAGGCGCCGGTTCCCGAAGTGAGGCGCGCCGATCGCGCGTCGCGCATCGTCGGTCGAATCCTCGACATGGAGGGGAGGCCGGTCGCCGGTGCAGTCGTGCGCCTCGTACACGCCGGTCCGACCGACCCGAGCGCCACGACCGACGAGGACGGGAACTTCACGCTCGACGCTCCCGCCGGGTCGGCGACGACCGTCGTCGTCACGAGGAACGGATTTGCCGACGCCCAAGTGGCGATCGCGTCGCTCGCGGGGGGTGCGAGGGTTGCCTTCGCGAACGCGTGGGTGATCGAGGGAACCGTGCGAGAGCGAGGGACGGACACGCCGATCGTCGCGATCCCGGTGATGGCCAAGCCGTCGTCGTCGCCGGAATCGAATCACCCGTCGATCGGAGTGTGGAGGGAGAACGGCACGTTCACGGTCACGCTGCCGGGCCCGGGGTCGTACGTGCTCGACGTCGGCGCGAAGTACCTGAGCGGCATTCCAACGACGACCGACGCGTTCATGCCGACACGCATCGAGGCCGTCGCGGCCGGCACGACCACCCTACGGGTCACGCTCGAGCGTGGCCGGGGGATCGAGGGAGAAATCGTCGACGACGCGGGCCAGCGTGTGGCCCGTCTGTTGTCGATCGATGCCGTCGGGCGCACGCCCGCGGGCGATCCCGACTACACGACGCGGAAAATCGTCCATTCGACGGACGGGACCTTGAACGTGCCCGGGCTCCGGCCGGGCCGCTACGACCTGTGGATTCAGCCGGACGGCCAGGCGGACGAGGTCGGCGGCGCGCAGGTGTCGTCGACCGTCGTGCGCGACATCGCCGCGGGCACGCAGGGGCTCGTCGTGCGGCTCGTGCGCGGGTTCATCCTCATCGGGCGGCTGCAGGATGAGGCGGGCGCGGCGGTGACGGGCAAGGGATACGTCTACGCCTATCCGGCCGGGGAGATGGCGAAGTCGCACCCCGCCTACGGTCAGGTGATCGGCGACGGCACGTTTCGCGTCGGCCCCCTCGATGATGGCCTGCGATACGACCTGCTCGCGACCGGATTCGCGGGTCACCAGGAAGGGAAGTCGCTGGGGGTCGCGCCTCGCGACGCGGGCGGCGCCGTCATCGTTCTCCCTCTCGGACACAGGATCAGCGGGCGTGTCGAGACGGAGGACGGCAAGCGCGTTCCCGCCGGCGTGCCGATCGGCGTCATCGCGGAAGGCTCCGACTTGTCGAAGGTCGGGGCTCGCAACTTCGCCTACACGACGTCCGAAGGCACCTTCGTCGTCGACGGGCTCCTCGACCTTCCGTTCACGGTCGAGGCGGGCGGCGGGGTGTCTGGATACCTCGGCGTCATCGTCCGGGGAGTCAAAGCAGGCTCGACCGAAGTCGTGCTGAAGGTCTCGACGGGCGCCGAACTCTCGGGAACGTTGGTCGACGAGAAGGGCGAGCCCGTCGCGACGACGAGCCTGATGGCGGACGACGGCGCCCGGGTCGCGGCGATGAGACCCTATGCCCAGGTCGGGGCCGACGGACGATTCCGCTTTCGCGGATTGAAGCCCGGCCCCGTGCGCCTGCTCGCGCGGATCGGTGGAGAGACGTTGCCGGCCGGCGAGGTCGTAGCCCCGTCCGAGCAGGTGATGGCGAAGCTGTCGCGGGAGTGATGGCGGCGAACCCGATTCGACCCTCCCCCATCGAGGCCGTCGCGCGGCTCGATCAGGTGTCGCACGAATTCAATCTGCGGGGCGATTGACCGGCGGCCACGTCACTTGCCACCGGGTTTGACGGGCTTCTTGGGCGGGTCGGCACGCGGCGTCCAGAAGGCCCAGTACTCGTTGTCGCCCTTCTGGAGGTCGATCGGCGCGACTCCGCCCTCGGCGCCGGCGTCGCAATGCCCCCACTTCTTGACGCCCGCGACCCAGCCGGTGATCGACGTCTTCCCGATCGCCGTGCCTGCAACCAGATAGTTGACCGCGAGTTCGGCGTCGGCCCCGCGCGTGTCGGCATCCTCGCCGAGGAATCCCGAAAGCGTGCCCATCATCAGGAGGCGGTACCACGTCTTCGCCTCCTTCTTCCTGGCTCGGGCGAGCGCCAGTTCCGCACCGGACGCCAGCAGCGATCCGGCGACGGCCTCGGGCGTGGCAGCCGCCGCGGCCATGCGAGACAGTCCGGTCCGGATCGGGTCCGCGTCGGCAACCCCCACGAGATAGTGGACGGCCAGTTTGGCCGCCTCGGCCGCGATGCCCGGGGCGTCGAGATCGTCACCCTTGGGGCTGACGAGCAGTTCGGCCGCAATGTCGAGGTGGTAGGCCTGCGCGCCGGAGAGATCGCGACGCCCGGAGAGATGCTCGAACAGATCGTGCTTCCCCGTGATCCGAACGACCGGCGGGAACGTCGCCACGCTCGACGAACCGACGACGCGCTTGGCGAGCGAGAACGCATCGGCGACGATCTTCACGATCCTCGCGATCTTCGCCGCATCGACCGTGCCGTCGTCCACGATCATCAACTCGCCCGACGGCGTGTGCGTCCACGTCGACTTCACTTCGGGGGGGAGCCAGCCGTCGATGTCGTCGCCGACTCCCTTGGCGGTCGAGGCGATCGACGCCACGATCTTCGCGAGCCCCGCCTCGTTCTTCTTCTCGGTCGACCCACGCACGAAGACGGTCGTGCGCCCGACCTGCTTCAGCCCGGTCGCGTAGACCAGCTCGCGGAACGGGTTCTTGATCCGCACGACGACCAATTCCGGCTTCACGTCGGCGCCCTGATTCTCGCCCTTCTCGACCTCGTGCTTGATGCGATAGGCCTCGTAGCCCGCGCTGACGGGCGCCGTCAGCACGCGCCGATCGGCGCCCACGTAGAGCTCGATGTTCTCGAATTCCCGTGTGGGCCCGGCGACCGTTCCCATCACGCCGGCGCGGGGTTCCTTCTTCGCGGGCGTCCAGCGGAAATAGGGGTCGGGGAGCAGGGTGATCCCGTTCCCGACGCCCTGGAGGCGAATGGGCGTCAGCGGGGCCGGCTCGGCCCGGGCGGGGCGTGGCGAGCCGAGGGCGAGCACGGGAAGCGCGAGCAGGATCGTGAGTCTGGACATCGGGGCCGCAGTCTACCGATGCCCGAGCGGGGCACCTCGTCGTTCGACCCCGCCCGCCCTACACGGGCGGCGGCAGCCCCGACGGCGCCGAGGCGTGCGGCGGAGTCTTCGGCGGCGCCGCCAACAACTCGCGAATCGCCGTCAGGAGGTCGGCGATGCGGAACGGCTTCGACAGCACGCGATCGGCGCCGAGGAGGGTCTTGATTTCGTCGGCCGAGCGATCGAGCGTGCCCGAGATGATGAGCACGGGGCACAGGACGCGGCGCCCGCCGAAACGCAGACTGTTCAACACGAAGGGTCCGCCGCCTCCGGGCATGCCCACGTCGAGGATCAGGAGATCGGGCTTCACCTTTTCGTAGGCTTCGATGCTGGTAGGCGCGTTGGCCGCCTCGAAGACCTCGTGGCCGCCCCGCTCGCACGCGAGCCGGACCATCTGCCTCATCGGCGGTTCGTCGTCGGCGACCAGGATCTTCGACATGGTTCGTGAAATCCGCGTGCGCGATTCCGGAACGGACCTAGCCGCCCGCGAACAGATCCTTGAGCGCGCTCTCGATCATCATCCAGGGCACGAACGCGGGCTTCTTGTCGACGACGATCGTCAGTTGTCCGCCGTCGACGGTGTACGTGCCTTCGGCGACGCCCTGGAATCGTCCGGCTTTCTCGTCGCCCGTGAACGCGATGCGCTTGCTCTTGCCCGCGGCCTTCGCCTTTTCGAGGAGTTCGGTGGCGGAACGATTCGCGGGAATCGGAAACGTGTAGGTCTGTGCCATGCGGTCAGTCTAC
>JANNRO010000489.1:0-1521 GCA_031401505.1 Planctomycetia bacterium | reverse complement strand
CTTGAATCGACCGGCCCCGCGGGCTGCGAGCAGCGCGGCGCCGAGCGCCGGACCGTGCACGTCCCCCATCGCGCGCACGGGCAAATTGGTTGCGGCGGCGACGAGCCCACGCGCAAATGACGACGCGGCGCCGCCCGACGTCAATCGAAGATCGGTGACGGCGACGCCCGCGCCGCGGAGCAGGTGAACGACCTCGGCGATCGAGAGCGCGACGCCCTCGAGCACCGCGCGGGCCAGGTGCCCGCGACCGTGACCGGGGCGCAGGCCCACGAAGGCGCCCGAAGCCCCCGCGTCGGGGACCGGCGAGCGCTCGCCGACGAGCGAGGGCACGAAAACGAGCGCGCCCTCCGACGGGTCGGAGGCAGCCGCCGCCGCGACGACCTCCTCGGTCGCGAAGTCGGACGGGAACGCCGCGTGGCGAATCCACTCGAGCGCGCGTCCGGACGACAACACGACGCCGGTCGCCGCGTAGCCGCTGCGGGTCGCGTGGCGCCCCCAGACCAACCCCCCGGCCGCGCCCCGCGACTCGTGGGCGGCGACGATCGTCGCCGAGGTGCCGAGGATGACCGCAACCACGCCCTCGCCGAGCGCACCGCAGGCGAGCGCGCCGGCCTCGTTGTCTCCGGCGCCGCCGACGACGGGCGTGCCGACGGGGACTCCGGTCTCGCGCGACGCCGCGTCCGTCACGCGACCCGCGACGTCGGACGAGCGCACGACCAGCGGCAGCGCGGTCATCGGCACCTGAAACGAGATCGCGAGGTCCTCGGCCCACGCCTTGCGCCCGATGTCGAACAACAGGCTCGCGGACGCCTCCGTGCGATCCGTCGTCTTGACGCCGGTCATCCGGAACCGGAGCCAGTCTTTCGCGAAGAGGAGCGATCGGGCCTTCGCCGCGAGATCGGGATGCTTGCGTCGGAATCGCAGCCACTTGGGAAGGAAGTAGCCCGGGAGCGCGAACGCTCCCGTGCGACGGCCGAGCGTCGCCCGATCGACGATCGCGTGGATCTCGTCGGTCTCGGCGGCCGAGCGGGCGTCGCACCAGAGGACGGCGTGGCACAGCGGTCGGTCCTGCGAGTCGAGCGGGAGCAGCGCGTGTTTCTGCCCGGTGAAGCCGACCGCCGAGATGCGCTTCCCGTCGTCGGCCGCGACCAGTTCGCGGATGACCGCGACGGTGGACGACCACCAGACCTCGGCATCCTGCTCGGCGGCCAGCGGCGAGGGCGTCAGGAGTTCGAGCGGACGCTCGGCGGTCGCGACCGTGCGCCCATCGGCTTCGATGAGGACGCCCTTGACCGACGACGTCCCGAGGTCGATGCCGAGATACGTGGGAAGAGGGCACACGCCCGAAAGGCTACCCCCACCCGACCGCGAATCTCAGCGATCGGACTCGGAGGCCGATCGGTGAGATTCGCGGGGCTACTTCTTCACCTCGAAATCGGTCAACTCCGTCACATCCGACGTCGTTTCCGTCGGCCCCTTGATCGAAAGTTCGGACCGGACGAGGCCGCCGGGAATCGCATC
>JANNRO010000488.1:0-7545 GCA_031401505.1 Planctomycetia bacterium | reverse complement strand
GGGTCGCGCTGTTTGAATTTGCCGATCGCCGCATGCTCGAGCGCAACGTCGCCGCGGTCCGGCGAAAGCTCGGCGGTCCCTTCCTGCCGGGGCCTTCGCCGCACCTCGATCGCCTCGAGCGCGAGATGCGGGAGTACTTCGCGGGAACGCGCCGCGCATTCGAAGTTCCGCTCGATCCGCAGGGAACGCCGTTCGAGACGCAGGTCTGGGCCGAGTTGCTTCGGATTCCCCACGGCACGACGCGCTCGTATGCCGAGGTCGCGACCGCGATCGGGCGTCCGAGCGCCGTGCGCGCGGTCGCGCGTGCCAACGGCGCCAACCGCATTGCGATCCTCATTCCCTGCCACCGCGTGATCGGCGCCGACGGCACGCTCACCGGCTACGGCGGCGGCCTGTGGAGAAAGCGCCTGCTCCTCGACCTCGAGACGACGGGCCGACTACCCGGCGCGTGACGTGGCGTCGGTCGCGGGCCCCGCCGCCGAATCGAATCGGCGACGGGACCCGAGTCCGAGGGTCGGCTACATTCCCGAGCCGACACCTTGAATCAGCTTCATCAGGGGGAGGAATAGCCCCAGGACGATCAGGAAGACCGCGCCGCCCATGAAGAGGATCAAGAGGGGCTCGATGACGGAGACCAGCGAGCCGACCTCGACGTCGACCTCTTCGTCGTAGTTGTCGGCGACCTTGATCAGCATCTTGTCGAGTTCACCGGTCTCTTCGCCGACGTCGATCATGTTGACGACGATGTCGTCGAAGATGCCCGACTCGCCGAGCGGCTCGGCGATCGACTCGCCCTCGCGGACCGACTCGGTCACCTTCTCGAGCGCGTTCTCGAGGACGATGTTGCCCGCGGTGTTCTTGCAGATCGTCAGCGCCTCGAGGATGGGTACGCCCGACGCGACCAGCGTGCCGAGCGTGCGCGTGAAGCGCGCGACGATGATCTTGCGCGTCAGCTTGCCCACGATCGGGAGGCGCAGTTTCACGCGGTCGAAGAACCGCCGTCCGGTCGCGGTCTGCGCGAAGGCCTTGTAGCCCACGATGAACCCGACGATGAGCCCGAGATAGACCCACCAGTAGTTGACGAGCGACCTCGACCCCGCCTGGAGCCACTGCGTGATGGCAGGCAGCTCACCGAGCCCGGGGATCTGCTTGAAGACCTCCTCGAACTTGGGCACGACGAAGATCATGATCAGCATCAGGATCGAGACGGTCACGAACATGACGACGATGGGGTAGATCATCGCGCCCTGCACGCGCTTTCGAAGCTTCGCGGCCTTGTCCATGAAGCCCGCGAGGCGGGCGAGGATGACGTCGAGCACGCCGCCGGCTTCGCCGGCCTTCACCATGTTCGTGTAGAGGCCGTCGAACGTCTTCGGGTGCTTGGCGAGCGCGTCGGAAAGCGGCGAACCCGACTCGACGTCTTCGGTCACGCCGACGAGCGTCGACTTGAACGGGCCGCGTTCGAGTTGCCCCTCGAGGATCTTCAGGCTCCGCACGATCGGGAGCCCCGCGTCCTGGAGCGTCGACAACTGGGACGTGAACTGCGTCAGCGACTTGAGCGAAGTCTTGCCCTTGACCTTGCTCGATTTTTCGATGACCGCACCCCCGCCACCGGCGGCGGGACGGGCGCCCGCGGCGGAGCGGGAACCCGCCACTTTCACGGCGGCGGCGGAACCGGCGGGAATCTTCGGCATGACGTCTCCTGACGGCGAACGGGATCCTACTCGGTGATCGTCTCGCGCAGCACTTCCTCGACGGAGGTCATGCCGTCGAAGATCGCGAGGAGGCCCGACTGGCGCAGCGTCCTCATTCCCTCGCGTCGCGCCTGCTCGCGCAGCGCGTCGGACGAGGCGTTGTCGATGACCATCTGCCGGAGCGTCTCCGACATGATCATGATCTCGAAGATCGCCATCCGGCTCTTGTAGCCGGTGCCGTTGCACGCGGCACACCCGCGCCCGTAGGCGAAGCGGTTGTCGCCCACTTCCTGGCGCTTCAATTCGAGCTCGGCGAGCACGTCGTCGCTGGGCTCGTAGGTGACCTTGCAGCCCACGCACACCTTGCGCACGAGGCGCTGGGCGAGGATCGCCTCGACCGTCGCGGCGACGAGGAACGGTTCGACGCCCAGGTCGAGCAGTCGCGTGACGGCCAGCGGCGCGTCGTTGGTGTGGAGCGTCGAGAACACGAGGTGGCCGGTCAGCGACGCCTCGACGGCGATCTGCGACGTCTCGATGTCGCGGATCTCGCCGACGAGGATGACGTCGGGGTCCTGTCGCAGGATCGAACGGAGGCAGTTGGCGTAGGTGACGCCGATTTCCTCGTTCACCTGGATCTGGACGACGCCTTCGAGCTCGTACTCGACGGGATCCTCGGTCGTGATGATCTTGGTCGCCACGTCATTGACGCTGTTGAGACAGGAATAGAGCGTCGTCGTCTTGCCCGAGCCCGTCGGCCCGGTCACGAGCACGATGCCGTGGGGCAGCGCGATCAGCCGGTTCAGCGTGTCGAGTTCGTTGGCCCGGAGCCCGATCTGCGTCAGGTCGAGCGACACGACGCCGCGGTCGAGCACGCGCATCACGCACGATTCGCCGAACATGGTCGGCAGCGTGCTGACGCGCAGGTCGACCGAGCGGCCGCCGATCCCGATCTCGATGCGGCCGTCCTGCGGCATCCGGGTCTCGGCGATGTCGAGACCGGCCATGACCTTCACGCGGCTGATGAGCGCGGGGGCCAGGTGGGCCGGGGGCGCCTCGAGCTCGTAGAGCACCCCGTCGACGCGATAGCGAATCTTGAAATCGCCGTCGAACGGTTCCAGGTGGACGTCGGACGCGCGGTCCCGGATGGCCTGGAAGAGGATGTACTGGAGGAGTTTGATGACCGGGGCCGAGTTGGCCATCGCCTCGGCGTCGGCCAGGTCGACGCTGCCGCCGCGTCCGCTGTGTTTGGGTGCGACGGCGGCGGCGACTTCGTCGACGAGCGTCGAGAGCTCGGCTCCGCCCCCGGAGTAGTGCTTCTCGACGGCCTCCTTCACCTGCGCCTCGGAGGCGAGCACCCCCACCACCTCGCCGCCGGTCAGGAACCGGAGGTCGTCGAGGACCGTGATGTTCTGCGGATTCGCGATCGCGACGGTCAGCTTCCCCGGCTCCTTGCGGACGGGCACGACCCCGAAAATGCGGGCGGTGTTGGGATCGACCGACTCGATCAGTTCGGGGGTGAACGTGACGGTCGAGAGGTCGACCATCTCGAACCCGGCCTGGCGGCCGAGCGCCGTCATCAGGATCGCCTCGGTGATGTGCCCCAACTTGACGAGGATGCCGCCGAGCTGCCCCCCGTCCTTCTTCTGGACCGACATCGCCTCCTGGATCATTCCCTCGTGGACGGCCTTCATCTCCTTCAGCACCTGGCCGAGGAGCTTCTTGGTCCGCGCGTACCGGTTGGGTTGAGCCACGTCCTGCTCCCTACTCGGCCGCGATCCCGAGCTTCTCTTTGATCGAGCGCGGGGTCTGGCAGTTGGTCAAGAGGGTCGGCTGATCGATCACGCCCTGGGTGTAGAGTTCCCAGAGGTGGTCGTCGAGCAGATGCATGCCGAGCGCGCGGCTCGTCTGGATCGTGCTGTTGATCTTGAACGTCTCCTTCTTGCGGATGTGGTTCTCGATCGCGGGCGTCATCATCATGACCTCGAACGCCGCGACGACGCCCTTGCCGTCGGCGCGGGGCATCAGCACCTGGCTGATGACGCCGATGATCGCGACCGACAGTTGGACGCGCACCTGCTCCTGCTGCTCGGGCGGGAACTGGTCGATGATGCGGTCGACGGTGCGGGCCGAGCCCGTCGTGTGGAGCGTGGCCATCACGAGGTGACCCGTCTCGGCGGCCGTGATGGCCGTCGCGATCGTCTCCAGGTCGCGCATTTCACCGAGCATGATGACGTCGGGGTCTTCGCGCAGCGCGCGCCGGATCGCCTCGTTGAAGTAACTGACGTCGGTACCCACCTCGCGCTGCGTGATGATCGAGCGCTTGTGGTCGTGGAAGTACTCGATCGGGTCTTCGACGGTGATGATGTGGCAGTCTTCGTTCTCGTTGATGTGGTTGAGCATCGTGGCGAGCGTCGTCGTCTTGCCCGACCCGGTCGGACCCGTGACGAGGAGCATGCCGCGCGGTCGGTCGAGGAGTTCGACGACGCGGGGCGAGAGGCCGATCTGCTCGAACGTCAGCAACTTGTACGGGATCAGGCGGCAGACCATCGACTGCGTGCCCTTGCTGTGGAAGAGCGCGACGCGGAAGCGGGCCTTGGTGCCGTAGGCGTAGCCGAAGTCGGCGCTCCCCCCCTTCTTGAACTCCTCCATCTTGCCCGGCGGGCAGATCTCGGCGATCAGCGCGGCCGTTTCGGGCGCCGTCAGCGGCGGATGGTTGATGTTCTTGAGCGATCCCTTCAACCGGACGACCGGCGGCCGCCCCACGCAGATGTGGAGGTCGCTGGCGTTCTTCTCGACGACGAGGTCGAAGAGGCGGTACAGATCGGGACCTTGAATCGGCATGGGCCTTCCGGAGCGAATCGGTTTTTCAGGGGATCGAGGCGGGAAACGGGGCGGGAATCGAGGCGGGAAAGGGGTCGAATCGGGGACGGGACTTGCGTCCGACGGCAACCGAGTTGCCGCCGGATGCGAGACGCGGGGTCAGGAGGACGGGACGGCGGCCAGGTCCTCCCTCTTCGCGACCGTCAGGATCTCTTCGATGGTCGTGACGCCGTCGAGCACTTTGCGGACGCCGTCTTCGAGCAGGGACTTCAATCCGCCGGTCAGCTTCGCCTGCTCGCGAAGTTTCATGCTGCTCGCGCGACGAAACGTCGCCTCGCGAAGTCGGGCGTCCATTTCCATCAATTCGTAGATGCCGACGCGACCGCGGTAGCCCTCGAACCGGCACTCCCGGCAACCGACCGCGCGATAGATCGTGCGGCCGTCGATGTCGGCGGGCGTCAACCCGACCGATCGGAGCAGGCTCGGCTCGGGTGCCATCGGCTGGCGGCAAGTGACGCAGAGGCGGCGCACGAGGCGCTGGGCCATGACGGCCATGACGGCGGTCGAAACGAGGAAGGGCTTGACCCCCATGTCGATCAGGCGCGTCAGCGCCGACGGCGCGTCGTTCGTATGGAGGGTCGAGAACACGAGGTGGCCCGTCAGCGACGCCTGGATCGCGATCTCGGCGGTCTCCTTGTCGCGGATCTCGCCGACGAGGATGACGTTGGGCGCCTGACGCAGCATGGCGCGCAGGATGCGCTGGAAGTCGAGGCCGATGCGGTGCTTGACCTCGCACTGGTTGACGCCGGCCAGGTGGTACTCGACCGGGTTCTCGGCGGTGATGATCTTGACGTTGGGCTTGTTGAGGGTCTTGAGCGCCGCATAGAGCGTCGTCGTCTTGCCCGAGCCGGTCGGCCCCGTCACGAGGAAGATGCCGTTGGGGCGGCGGATGATTTTCTCGAACCGCTCGCGATCGGCGCCTACGAAGCCCAGACGGTCGAGATCGACGAGCCCTACCTCACGGTCGAGGATTCGCATGACGACGCTTTCGCCGCGCGAGCCCGGCACGGCCGAGACACGCATGTCGATGGGTCGACCGAAGAGTTGGATCTGGATGCGCCCGTCCTGGGGCTTTCGCTTCTCCGCGATGTCCATCTTCGCGAGGACTTTCAACCGGGTGATGACGGGGCCCGCGAGCTCGGCGTCGATGCTCGCGGCCTCGAAGCAGACGCCGTCCACGCGGTAGCGCACGCGCACGCGCTCCTGCATGGGTTCGACGTGGATGTCCGACGCGCGGGCGGTCAGCGCCCGCTCCATGAAGTCCTGCACGAGGCGGATGATCGGGGCTTCCTGATCTTCGACGGCCGCCTTCGCGTCCTTCCCCTTCGCCGCCGCGGGCGCGTCGACCTTTTCGCCCAGCCCGTACGCCTCGGCCTTCGCGTTGCGCAACGCCGAAGGGGGCGTCAGTGCGAAGACGATCTCTCGATTGAGGGCGAACCGAAGGTCGTCGGCCACGAACGTGACCATGGGATCTTCGGCCGCGAGGATCAACTTCCCCTCCTGCAGCTTGACCGGGACGACGTTGAAGTCGGACACGATCTTCTTGGGCACGAGGTCGGCGACGGCGGGCGGGATGCGCAGGCGGGAGATGTCCACGAAAGGGAGCCGGAACTGTCGGCACAGTCCCTTCGTGATCTGCGTCTCGTCACAGAACCCGAGTTCGACCATCGCTTGGCCGATTTTGGTGCCGGGCTTGGCCCGCTTTTGAAACTCGAGGGCCTCGGTGACCTTGCGCTCGTCGAGGATCCCCATCTCGATGAGAATCTGGCCGAGCATCTTTTGAGCGGACATGGGGCGATCGACCCTCGTGGGGCCCGGGGGGGGTGCCGACGCGTCGCCGACACGCCCGGGGGGCGCGAACGTATAGCACAGGCCATGCCTTCTCCGGTAGGCGTCGATTCGTGACTCGGCCGAACGGCAACGGAGTTGCCAATCTGCCGATCCCTCCGGTCGGCGAGAACCCGCCGTCCTCCGCATCGCGAGGTGCCGGTCGCGAGGCCCTCCGACGGGGCCGGGGTAGTCTGGCCAGCCATGCCCCGACCGACCGTCGTTCCGTGCTCGCGCCCCGTCCGCCCTCGGGCCCCCCGCTCGGGCGCCCTCCTCGTCTCAGCCCTCGCGCTCCTGCCGCTCGGCTGCGCGAGCAAGGCCAAGCCCGTCGACACGTCGAAACTTTCGAAGGGATCGCCCCGCAACGCATACGACTACTTGAAGACGATGATCGCGGCGAACCAGCACGCACTCGAGTGGGCGTCGTTCTCCCCGGGGTTCAAGCGCCGCATTTCCGAGCAGGCGGGCCGCAACGTCGACGTGGGCGATTACACGCTCGCCCGTTCGACGATCGCCTCGAACTCGAACAAGAACATGAAGCTGATCCTCGAGAGCACGTACGTCTCCGACAAGATGCTCTCGGCCGACGTGGCGGTCGTGACGATTCGATCGGGCAAGAAGCAGGCGAACCCGCGCTTCATCCGCATGACGTCGTACGAACTGACGATTCGCGGTGAGGGCGAACCGGTCTCCGAGTTCATCCCGAGCGTGGCCGACGTGCTCGGCGTCGATCAGGATGGCAGCGTCTCGATGCGCATCCCGACGGGCGAGAGCACGGGGTCGTTCCTGAAGTCGATTCCGCCCGAGAAGATCAAGCGGTTCGTGCTCGACGACGCGTGGTACTTGGACGACTTCGGCGGCGTCGAAGACGCGATGGTCGAGGGCATCCGCGGCAAGGCCGAACCGGCGCGTCCCGCGGGCCCGCCGACGTTCGAGCCCTACCCGAACGCGCCGCCGCCCGCGACGTCGCCGGGCGGAATCGGATCGCCCGACGCGGGCCCCGTCGGCAGTCCGGACGGCATGGGCTCGCCCGAGGGCGCGCCGGGCGGCAGCCCGGAGTCGCAGCCGACGAAGTAGGTCGCGCTCATCGCGACTACGTCGCGGGCGTCGGCGTCGGGACCGACTCAACGGGGCGATCGCGTTC
>JANNRO010000487.1:0-10583 GCA_031401505.1 Planctomycetia bacterium | reverse complement strand
GTGTGTCTGCGCAAACTCCAGCACGCCGTCGGCTTCGACCCGCTCGCACGCGAGCGTGCGCTCGAGGCGTGGCGACGCAGCCACGGACTCGTTCTCGAGGCCGACCGCTCCGCCGAACGCGTCGCGCGCTGGTCGGCGCCCACCGTCAATCGTTGAGCGAGTCCGGGCGCGGGGTGACGCGCCAGGAATCGACGATCGCACGTGCGTCGACGTCGAGCGCGATCCACGAGGGAAGATCGAGACCACGCCAGAGAGCGAATGGGTCGTGGCCGGTGAGGCCTGCCACGTAGGTGGCGAGAACCGTCCCGTGCGTCACGACCAACGGAGTCTCTCCGGTGGTCGTGGCGACGATGCGCTCGACCGTTTCCTGGAACCGCCGGCGCGCGGCCTCGATGCTCTCACCGCCGAAGACCACCTCCGTCGGTCGGGCGAACGCGTCGGCGATCTCGCGTTCGAACGCCTCACGCGACGTGGCGAAAGGAAGCGACGGCCGCTCGTGCTCGCGCAGGGCGTCGAGCACGGCGACGTCAACGCGAAGCGTGGCCGCGACGATCTCGGCCGTCTCGCGAGCCTTCGGTTCCGGGCTCGAGAAAACGCGCGTCGGTGTATGGAGTCGAACCGACGCGGCGAGCGCGACGGCGCGACGGCGTCCCGCGGTCGAGAGCACCCACGTCGTCGGTGACGTCGCGGGATCGACGGCCGATTGGGAGTGCTTCGCGAGCAGGATCACGGTGAGAGAGTCAGTTCGAATACGCCTCTGGGGGAGGACACAAGCACATCAGGTTGCGATCGCCGTAGACGTCGTCGATGCGACCGACCGAGGGCCAGTACTTGTGGATGCGCGTCCACGGCGCGGGGAACGCCGCCGTTTCGCGCGTGTAGGAGTGCGTCCACTCGGTCGCCGTCACGGCCTGCGCCGTGTGCGGGGCCTGCTTGACCGGGTTGTCGTCCCGCGGGGACTTCCCGTCGATCACCGCCTGGATCTCGCGGCGAATCGCGATCAGCGCGTCGCAGAGACGATCGAGTTCCGCCTTCGACTCGCTCTCCGTCGGCTCGATCATCAACGTGCCCGCCACCGGGAACGAGACCGTCGGCGCGTGGAAGCCGTAGTCCATCAGACGCTTGGCGACGTCGGTCGCCTCGATCCCGCTCACGTCCTTCAACGGTCGCAAGTCGAGGATGAACTCGTGCGCGACGAAGCCCTGCTTGCCCTTGTAGAGCACCGGGTAGTGCGGCTCGAGCCGCTTGGCCATGTAGTTGGCCGCGAGGATCGCGACCTCGGTCGCGCGCCGAAGGCCGGGCTCGCCCATCATCGCGATGTAGACCCACGGGATCACGAGGATGCTCGGGCTGCCATAGGGCGCGGCCGAGACCGGGCCGATCGGCTTCGTTCCACCGGTCTTGATCACGGGGTGCGTCGGCAGGTACGGCGCCAGGTGCTTGGCGACGCCGATCGGGCCCATGCCGGGTCCGCCGCCGCCGTGCGGGATGCAGAACGTCTTGTGGAGATTCAGGTGGCAGACGTCGGGGCCGAAATCGCCCGGGCGGCACAGCCCCACCTGCGCGTTCATGTTGGCGCCGTCCATGTAGACCTGGCCGCCGTTCGCGTGGATGACGTCGCAGATCTCGCGGATCGACTCCTCGAACACGCCGTGCGTCGAGGGATAGGTGATCATCAAGGCCGCGAGTTTGTCCTTGTGTTCGATCGCCTTCGACTTCAAGTCGGCGACGTCCACGTTGCCGTTCGCGTCGCACGCGGTCACGATCACCTGCATGCCGGCCATCACCGCGCTCGCGGGGTTGGTGCCGTGGGCCGACTGCGGAATCAGGCACACGTTGCGCTTGCCCTCGCCACGGGCCCGGTGGAATTCCCGGATCACGAGGAGCCCCGCGTACTCGCCCTGCGAGCCCGCGTTGGGCTGGAGCGAGACGGCCGCGAAGCCCGTGATCTCGGCGAGCCAGGCTTCGAGCGTCGTGAACAATTCCGCGTACCCCGCCGTCTGCGACTTCGGCGCGAACGGGTGGAGCCCGCCGAACTCGGGCCACGTGACCGGGAACATCTCGGCTGTCGCGTTCAGTTTCATCGTGCAGGAACCCAGCGGGATCATGCTGGTCGTGAGCGATAGGTCCTTCGCCTGCAGGCGATGCATGTAGCGGAGCAACTCGTGCTCGCTCCTGTGCGCGTGAAACGTCGGATGCGTCAGATACGCGCTCGTGCGCGTGAACGCCTTCGACCAGGCGCTGGCCGTGCCTTCCTTCGAGAGTTGTTCGACCGTGAAGGCCGGTGCGGTGCCGCCGTTGAACACGGCGAGCAGGTCGGCGAGATCGTGATGCGATGTCGTCTCGTCGAATGCCACGCAGATCGTCCCCTTGTCGAGGCGGCGCAGCCCGATCTTCTTCGCGTTGGCGGCCTTCAGGATGGTCCTGGCTCGGACCTCCCCGGCCTCGACGCGCACGGTGTCGAAGTGCGGCGCCGGGCCGACCGTGAGGCCGAGCTTCTTGAGCCCGCGCTCGAACAACGCCGCCGTCGCCCGCACGCGGGCCGCGATGCGCTTCAAGCCGTCGGGACCGTGATAGACGGCGTACATGCTCGCCATCACCGCGAGCAGGACCTGCGCGGTGCAGATGTTGCTGGTCGCGCGCTCGCGGCGGATGTGTTGCTCGCGCGTGCCGAGCGCCAGCCGCATCGCCGCGTGCCCGTGGACGTCCTTGCTGACGCCGACGAGGCGGCCCGGCATGTGGCGCTTGAACGCGTCCTTGGTGGCGAGGAATCCCGCGTGCGGGCCGCCGAATCCCATCGGCACCCCGAAGCGCTGCGAATTGCCGATCGCGACGTCGGCGCCGAACTCCCCGGGCGGCGTCAGGAGCGTCAGCGCGAGGAGGTCGGTCGCGACGACGACCAACGCGCCCGCGGCGTGCGCCCGCTCGATGAACGTCTTGGGGTCGGTGATCGCGCCGTCGGTCGCCGGGATCTGGATCAACGCGCCGGCCGTGGCCTTCTTGAAGTCGTAGGTCGCGGGGTCGCCCACGACGATCGAGATTCCGAGCGGCTTCGCGCGCGTTTTGACGACGGCGATCGTCTGGGGATGGCAGTTCGACGCGATGAAGAACGTCTTCGCCTTCGGATTCTGCGAGACGGCGAAGCAGAGGTGCATCGCCTCGGCCGCGGCCGTGCCTTCGTCGAGCATCGACGCGTTCGTGATCTCCATGCCCGTCAGATCGCAGACCATCGTCTGGAAATTGAGCATCGCCTCGAGGCGGCCCTGCGAGATCTCCGCCTGATAGGGCGTGTACTGCGTGTACCAACCCGGGTTCTCGACGATGTTGCGCTGGATGACCGGCGGGATCAGCGTGCCCGCGTAGCCCATGCCGAGATACGACTTCCAGACCTTGTTCTTGACCGCCAGCGTCCGGATCCACGCGAGCGCCTCGTGCTCGGTGCGTGCGGGCTCGAGCGCGAGCGGCTTCTTCAGCCGGATGCCCTTCGGCACCGTCGCATCGATCAACGCGTCGAGTGAGGCGACGCCGAGCGCCTTCAGCATCGCCGCGACGTCCTCGGCGCCCGGCCCCACGTGCCGGCGGACGAAGGCGTCTGGATGCTCCAATTCCTTGGGCACGCGGGCGTGGGAGACGGTCGCGGGAGCGGTCGATTGCGTGGCCATCGGGGGTCCTCGAAAGGCGCCGGATCGGCATGCGCCGGATCGGTGTGCGGGAGGTCGGCGAGCAGGCGAGGGTTGTACCCGTCAAGGGTGCCGCCCGCCCGAAAGTGCTACCCTCCTGCGTCGTCACCCGGAGTCCCCGATGTCCACCCCGTTCCTGCGAGCCGCTCTGCCCGCCGCACTCGCTGCCTTCGCCGTCCTATCGTCGGGGAGTGCGCGTGCCGAAGAACCGCCGGCGCCCTCTCCCTCGATGCCCGAGAAATCGACGGAGAAGGCGCCCGAATCGCCCGTGGCCGAAGTCGGCATCGCGTTCGATCGCAGCCTTTCGTTCGACCAGGGCGTCGCGAAGGGCAAGTCCGACGGCAAGCCCGTCTTCATCGATTTCTGGCGGGACCATTGAGGGTGGTGCACCAAGCTGGAGAAGGACACCTTCTCCGCGGCCCCGGTCGGGGTCTTGATGCAGAAGTTCGTCAACATCCGTGTCGACGGCGGAACGATGCCGGGTTCGGACGTCGCGAAGCAGTTCGGGATCAACGGCTTCCCGACGCTGGTGGTCGTGGACGGCGAGGGTCAGGAGATCGATCGGATCGTCGGCTATCGCCCGCCGGACGGTTTCACGAAGGAGATCGAACGCATCCTCTCGGGGGAAGACACGCTGCCCTCGCTTCGAAAGGCGGCGGACGCGGACCCGGAGAACCTGAAGGCCGCGTTCTCGCTGACGAAGAAACTCCTTTCGTCCAACGCGCCTGACGGAGTCGCTCGCCTCGAGGCGCTCGGCGAGAAGGCGAAGGGCAAGGACCGCGGCGTCGAGGCGGGCGTGCTGGTCGCACTCGCGCAGCGTGACCTCCAGTCGTCACGGCTCGACGACGCCACGACGAAGTTCGACCGGGCCGCCCTGGAGTTCGGCGACACCGAAGCCGCCAAGGATGCGACGCGGATGGCGCTACGACTTCGTATGCGCGGAAAGGGCGCCGACCCCGAAGTCGCGCTGGCGTTCGCCGCGAAGTTGCGCGAGGCGGCAAAGGACGGCAAGCTCGACGGCGCGACCGAGCAGACGATCGCGACCCTGCATCTGCTCGCCGCGGAGCGGTCGATGGAACGCGCTGCCGCCGACGCGGGCGACGATGCGCAGAAACTGAACCTCGTCGCGTGGACCTGCTACGAGCGCCGCATGGCGATCGCGGCGGCGACGGGCTGGGCTCGCACGGCGGTCGAGAAGAGCGGTCGGGACGTACAGATTCTCGACACGCTCGCGTGCCTCCTTTCGGTGCAGAAGAAGTACGACGAGGCACTGACGGTCGAGTTCGAGGCGCTCGGCAAGTTGAAGGACGGCGACGACGCGATGCGCCGGAGTTTCGAGCGCAACGTGGCGACGTGGATCGCCGAGCGCGACGCGATGAAGGCCGACGCCGCGGTTTCTGCGGCGAAGACCGCCCCCACGAAGGTGAAGGCCGCGAAGTAGAGCGGACGTTCGAACGTCGGACGCGGGCCCCGTTCCCGAATCGAGGACGGGGCCCGCGTCCGCGTCAACGCCCGAGCAGGACGTCCAGCCGAGTGTGCAGCGCCGCTGCGTCCGCGTCACGCGGTCGCGCGGCGTCGAACAGCGCAAGTCGACGCTCGGCCTCGTCGATGAGGCCTCGACGCAGCGCCGCGTGGGCGAGCAGAAGGTCCCGCACGGCATCCTTCTCATTCGACTCGAGCTCGCCCACGAGCGTCTTCCAACGGCTGCGGTGGGGGACGGGGAGGACGTCGAATCTGCTGCGGCCCGACGCGGATTTCCCGCCCTCGGTTGCCACCTCCAGCACGTACGACATGCCGACCGCGAGTGCTTCGGCGCGCATCGGAAATGCGATGCTCGTGGCGGGCGTGGTCTCGTCGACGATCGGCCTTGACGACGACGCGCCGTCGAGTGCCGTCAACCGAACGCGGTATCGATCGGCGCCCGGGGCAGCGAGCCAACTCAGGAGCGGTCGATCGGTGAGGCTCCTGCCGATCGGTCCCCGGATCTGCAATCCGGAACTCGTCAGGCCGGGCGCTTCCATGCCCGTGAATTCGGAGGCCGTCAGAGGGCGAATCTCGTCGGCGCGATCGGGCACACGAGCGGCGAAGGCCCGGTAGGCGGCGAGAAGTCCCTCCGGCCGCGACGTCCCGCCTTGATCGGAACCCCCGCAGGAAACGATTCCGAGAGTCAAGAGCGTGCCGACGCCTCTCGCGCCGACAAGGGCAAGGAGAAAGCGCGACCGCGACATCGACGTCCCTCCGCGCACCCCCGCGAAATGGCGGAGCCCGAGCGCGTTGCGGCATCGTAGCGCGGGTGGACCGTCTCCCCATCGACGACGTGATGCCCGCGATCCTCGACCGCGTCCGCACGACGAAGCGGTTGGTGCTCGAGGCGCCGCCCGGGGCGGGCAAGACGACGCGCGTGCCGATCGCGCTGCTCGACGCGGGATTGGCCGGCGAGCGCGAGATCGTCGTGCTCGAACCCAGGCGCATCGCGGCCCGCGCCGCGGCCCGCCGCGTGGCGTCGGAGCGTGGCGAGCGGTTGGGCGATACCGTCGGCTTCCAGGTGCGCTTCGAGGACGTCTCGGGGCCCCGCACGCGCCTTCGCTACGTGACCGAGGGCATTCTCGCGCGCCGGATGGTCTCCGATCCGACGCTCGCCCGCGTCGGAGCCGTGCTGCTCGACGAATTCCACGAGCGACATCTCGCGGGCGACGTCGCGCTCGCGCGCTGCCTTCGGCTGCAGGCGACGACGCGGCCCGATCTCGTCGTCGGCGCCATGTCGGCGACGCTCGACGCGAAGGCATTGGTCGATCGGATGGGGGCGGCGTCGCTCGTCCGCAGCGAGGGTCGCGCCTTCCCGGTCGAGATCGAGCACGCGGCGGTGCGCGACGAGCGCCCCCTCGAAGTCCAGGTCGCGGCCGCGGTCTCCCGCGCGGTGGCCGCCGGCAAAGGCGACGTGCTCGTCTTTCTTCCGGGTGCAGCCGAAATCCGCCGGGCGTCGGACGCGCTGCGCGGTCTTGCATCGTCGATGGGCCTGCTCGTGCTCCCGCTCCACGGCGAACTGCCTCCCGACGATCAGGACCGGGCGCTGCGCCGTGCCGATCGCCGCCGGGTGGTCCTCTCGACCAACGTCGCTGAGACGTCGGTCACCGTCGAGGGTGTCACGGCCGTCATCGATTCGGGGCTCGCGCGCATCGCGAGCGTCGACGCCTGGTCGGGGCTTCCCGAACTCCGCGTCGAGAAGATCGCACGGGATTCGGCCGCGCAGCGTGCGGGACGCGCGGGACGCACGGCTCCCGGGCGTTGCCTTCGGCTGTTCACGAAGCCGGACCACGACGCCCGTCCCGAGCACGGCATCCCCGAGATCCGGCGGCTCGATCTCGCCGAAACCGTGCTCGAGTTGCGCGCCGCGGGGGAAGGCGATCCCGCCGCGTTCCCGTGGTTCGAGGCGCCGCCGACGTCGGCGCTCGCCGCCGCCGGCGAACTGCTGACGCGCCTCGGCGCAATCGACGCGTCGGGCGAGATCACGGCGGTCGGTCGATCGATGCTCGCGTTTCCGCTGCCCCCGCGACTCGCCCGCCTCGTCGTCGCGGCCGCCGAACTGGGCGTCCTCGACGAGGGCGTCGCTGCCGCGGCCCTGCTCGGGGAGCGGGATCTGTTGCGGATCTCCGGCTTCGACGGGCGCGGACGCTCGACGCCGCGTGGTGCGATCCACGACACGGCGTCGTCGGACCTGTTGCCCCGCCTCGACGCGCTCGACGAGGCCGTGCGCGTCCGATTCGATCCCGATCGCCTTCGTGGCCTCGGATTGGACCTGAACTCTGCGCGCGCTGTCGCGCGTGCCCGCGAGCAGATCGACTCGGTCGCGCGTCGCACGCTCCGCCCCGCCCCGAGTCCGCCGAGCGCCGACGAAGCGCTCGCCGTCGCGGTGCTGCTCGCCTTTCCCGATCGCGTCGCCGCGCGAAGGAAGTCCGGCGAGCGGGAATTGGTCCTCTCCGGCGGCGGTACGGCGGTCCTCGCCGAGGAGAGCGTCGTGCGCGACGCGGAGTTCCTCGTCGCGATCGCGGCCGACGAGCGGCCCCGCGGAGGACCGCTGGTGCGCATCGCGAGCGCGGTCGATCCCGATCAGTTGATGGATCGGCTTCCCGAACGCGTGCGCGAGGAGGTCGTCACGAAGTGGGTCGCCGACGGCGAACGAGTCGAGGCGCTGAAACGCCTGGTCTACGACGGCATCCCGTTGGAGGAGCGGCGGGTGTCCTCCGAAGGGGTTCCCGCGGTCACGGATCGGCTCTTCGCCGAAGCGCAGCGCGTCGGAGCCCGCGTCTTCGAGGAAGCGGGAGCCGTCGATCGCCTGCTCGCGCGCTCGGCGTTCGTGGCGTCACTCGACGCG
The DNA here is from genome assembly GCA_031401505.1 of Planctomycetia bacterium. Classification (GTDB taxonomy): domain Bacteria; phylum Planctomycetota; class PLA2; order PLA2; family JAEUHO01; genus JANNRO01. The sequence goes on along the minus strand of JANNRO010000487.1, from coordinate 2,531 downwards.
GGACACGCCCGACCGTTGACCGAGATCGATGTCGACGAGGCGTTGCGCACGATCTGCCTCGGGCGCTCCTCTTTCGCACAGCTGCGGGATGCATCGCTCATCGGGGCGCTCGAGGCCCGCCTCGACGGGTCGGCTCGCGCCGCGCTCGCCCGCCTCGCGCCCGAGCGTGTCGTGCTCCACGCCGGCTGGTCGCCCCGCGTCGAGTACGCCGCGGGGCGTCCGCCTTGGATCGAGGCGATGTTGCAGGACTTCTTCGGTTTGGCGAAGGGGCCCGCGGTCGGTGGTGGCCGGGTCGCGGTCGTGCTCCATCTCCTGGGTCCCAATCGCCGTCCGATGCAGGTGACGTCCGATCTCGAGGGGTTCTGGGAGCGCCACTATCCGACCGTTCGCAAGGAGCTGTCCCGCCGGTACCCCCGGCACGACTGGCCCGACGACCCTCGGACGGCGACGCCGTCGCACAAGGCGCCGCGACGTCGTCGCGGGTAGCCTTCCGTCGATGATCACGCCCAAACAATTCCTCGACGCCGTCGACCATGAGACGCGCGTGGTCAAGCACCTCGCGACGAAGGTGCTCCCCGGGACCTACGACTGGCGTCCGACGCCGGGTCAGCGATCGATGATCGAGTTGATGCGCTACCTGACGAGCGCCGCAAGTGTCCCGTGTCGCGCGATGATCGAAGGGAACTGGGACTCGTCCGATGCGCTCGAGACGGCGGCCGAGGCCGTCACGCCCGCGACGTTCGCCGCTGCGATGGATCGGCAGCGAGCGGTGATCGCCGAGGCGTTGGCGCCGCTCTCCGACCGCGATCATCTCGAGAGAGATGCGGCGCTACCCTGGGGGACGCCGGTCAAACTCGGAGAGGCGCTCGTGCGCACCGTGCTCTACACGTACGTCGCCTACCGGATGCAGTTCTTCCTGTACGTGAAGCAGTCGGGCAACGCCGACCTCGGCCCCGCGGAGTGCTGGGTGGGGATGTCGCCCCCGAAGAAGCCCGCCTGAAGGTCAGTGCGCCTGGCGCAACTGCGCGGCGTAGTCGTTCGGCGGGTAGTAGCCGACGATCTTCCTGACGACGGCGCCCGACGAATCGACGACCACGGTCGTCGGGTAGCCGGTGACACCGTACCGGCTCGCGATCGCGCGCCCCGAGGCATTGCTCGCGTCGATCTGCTGCGCGTTCAGGCTCGCGAGCTCGGCGCGGACGTTGCCGTCGGGCAGCGTGTTGTTCTTCAACTTCGTGCAGTAGCCACAGCTCTGCGTCATGATGATGTACGCCGTGTTGCCACGGCCGGAGTTCGCTCGCGCGGGCGGCGGGGGTGCGTAGGCCGCCTGCGTGCCGCCGCCCGAAGTGTACTTCGCGCTGCCGCCCGATTTGCCGCTCGAGCAGGCGGAGAGGGCGAGCGTTGCGACGAGAGCCGGGACGACGAAACGGGAGCAAAGGCGCATCAAGGACTCCGGGTGCGGAAGGGGGCGAGCCTACCTCCCCGCGTGGTGCACTTCGCCTTCTCGTCGCCGGTCGCCGAGCGGGCGGGGGGCTCGTGTGGCAGGATCGACGTCTCGACGCGGCGCCGAAATGAGGCGCACGCGCGGATGGAGGGTGCGCGATGCGCCGAGCGGTCGGACGATGCTGTGTCGGGTTCGCGCTCGTCGTGACGACCGGCGCGACTACGCGTGCGGACGATCCTGCGAAGGCTCCGGCCGCGCCGACGCCTCCTGCGGCGTTCGTCGCGTCGAAGCCCGATGCCGATTCCCGCGCCGCGCTGGTCGTACCCGACGACGTATGGACGCGGGCACGTGAAGGGCTGGCGCTCCCGAAGGACGCGGCGCTCGGATTCGGCGCCGAGGCGATGGCGAACTACGGTCGGGACGAGTTCATCACGCGCCCGATCGCGACGATGTTCCGGGACGTCCGGGCGATTTCGAGGTCGTCGGGCAAGCTCTCCGACACGATTCTCGAGGCGGCGAAGGATCCGTCGGAACTGGTTCGGATCGCGTTCGGACTGACCGACGCGGTGGCGGGACGCATGCTCGAGCGTCCGAAGGGCGCGGCGTGGGGCGTCGACTGGCTCGCGGCGACCGTCTCGCCCGCCGACGCACTCCCGAAGGTGCTCGCGCGCCTGTCGGAACTCGCGACCGGCGGATCGGCCGGGTCGGAACTCTCGTCCGACGACGCACGCGCGTGGCGTTCGCTACCCGAGGCGATCCAGCGGCTCGTCGTCCGCATCCTCGTGGGCTCGATTGAGGGGGCGCCCTGGATCCGCTCGGCGTTCGACGTCGGTTTCGTGGCGACGGCGACCGGGACGCGTGGCGGCGATGACGCCTCGCCCACGCGACTGCTGGCGCTCGCGTCCCGACCCTTCCTCGATGCCGACGACGACACGAAGTCTCTCACTCGCGAGGCGACGCGGGCGTCGTTCGAGATGCCGCACCGGTTCGACAAGCAGTCACTCGCGTTCGGGTGCGTCGTCGCGATGCTCCATCTTTCGGTGGGGCTCGAGGAATGGCGCCTCGCGCGCGACGGGATCGACGTCCG
>JANNRO010000486.1:0-11147 GCA_031401505.1 Planctomycetia bacterium | reverse complement strand
CGGCGCTCGCGGGCGACCGTCGTCCCGACCTCCTGATGAACCTGACGAACGATTCGTGGTACGGGAACGGCTGGGAGCCGCACCAGCACTTGAATTTCTCGCGTTTTCGCGCGATCGAGCATCGTGCACCGATGATCCGCGCGACCAACACGGGCATCAGCGCGTTCGTTTCGGCGACCGGCGAGGTGCTCGCGTCGCTGCCCTATGACACGGCGGGCGAACGGGTCCTCGACGTCCCGATCGTCGAGCGCGGGCGAACGATCTACTCGCGTTGGGCCGGCTGGTCGCGCGAAGCGCTCTTCTCGATCGCGCTCGTCGTGCTCGTGCTGCGCCGGCTCGCACGGAAGCGATTCCAGCGTTCGATCAGTCCGTCCAGCCACAGGTCGACCGCCTCGTAGGCGAGCCAGAGGAAGATCGCGAAGCCGGTGATGCCGAGGACGGAGCGCGGTCGCGACAGCGCGGCGATGCAGCGGCTCCAGACGCGGTCGGGGCGGAAGATGTCCCAGGAATTCAACCGGTCGATCATTCCGATGTAGACGCCGAGCGACACGAGGAAGAACAGGATCGGGCCCCAGGGGAAGACGCGCCACCGGCGACGGGAAAAGAGCCGCTCGACGGGCCGGAGCGCCAGCGCGAACGTGAGCATGCCGAAGCACGCGTACCCCATGTACAGAAACCCCGCGACCGCGGTCATGAACATGCCGGCACGGTCGAGTTGGCCGCCCTCGCGCCACGTCGTGAACGGCTCGTCGAAGAGGAAGTGCCTCCACTCGGTGACCAGGTACGTCGTGTTCGGCAGGAACGCGAGCCAGACGATTCCGAGGACGACGGTCCCGACGCCGACCCGGCCGGCAGGCGTGCGCCCGAGCAGGTGGCCGAGCACGGGCGGAATGACGGCCAGGACGAGGTTGACGGCCGTCTGGTTCAGGAATTCGGTCAGCATCGGTCCCGTGAACGACTCGGGGTCGGCCCCTCGCGGAGCCGACCCCGAGGTCCGATCGCCGTTCGAGGCTTCGACCGCCGGAAGGTGACGTTCAGAACGTGACGCTCAGAAGGTGAAGGTCACCCCGAGGAAGAGCGAGTGGATCACGAGCTGGTCGGGGTTCTGTTCGGCCTGGACGGCGCCGCTGTTGCTCTGCGAGAAGTCCATGCCGTCGTCGGCGCGCTGGACATTGTCGAGGAACAGCAGGTCGTAGCCCGCCAGGATCGCGACGTGCGGCGTCACATGCCAGGTGGCCGAGAGATCGAGGTTCAAGCCGAACACGAACTCGTCGTCGCCTTCGCGCGCCGTGTGCCCGCCGCCCGCGAAGATCGAGTCGTCGCTGACCGTCAGGTTGCGATCGATCGAGCCGAAGAGCGCCTTCAACGAGGCTCCGAACTCGAAGCGGCAGTCGGCGTCGTAGTGTGCCGCGAGGCACAGCTGTCCGCCGTAGAAGTCGTTCTCGGCGAGGCTGTTGACGAAACCGTCGGCGACGGGGAAGGGGCCGACGAAGAGCGGTGAAGTCACGAAGTCGACCCGGGCGGTCTCCTCGAACGAGAGGTAGCGCGCGCCGAGGCCCGCGTCCATGCGCCAATGACCCTTGCAGGAAAGCTCGGTCCACCAATTGAGTTCGGCGCCCCATGTTTCGGCGTCGGACGTGAACGTCGCGTCCACGATGCGCGAGATGTCACCGAGACCCGTCACACCTGGCCGGGCGGCGAACTGTCCCTGCTGGGCGTCGGAGGCTTCCGGGCTGCCGTAGTAGGTGCCGACGAACTCGATTCGCGACTGGGGCTCGACTCGGTACGAGACGCCGACCCGTCCGCCGAGTTCCCCGTCATAGTCGACGTCGTTCCACTTCAGGTGATTTCCGGGGACGAAGAGGTCTTCCCCGAGGATGCCGTCCGGGCTGCCCGTGCCGGAAAACTGACCCGCGAGGGTCACGTCCCACCGCCCGATGCGATTGCAGCAGGAGTCGATCGCCCACCCGCAATCGTCGCGAGGCTGGAAGCAGTCGGAACACGCCACGGGCGCGACGACCGGCTCGATACGCGACGCCGTGTAGGCGGGCTGGCCCTGCGCGACGCTCGCCGGCATCTGTTCGACGACGATGCGCCGCTGTTCGGCCGTCGGCGCCACGTCGGCCGCGCGAGCGGCGGGCGGCGGAGGTACGACGGGCGAAATCGGGGGCGCGATCGGCGTTGCGTCGTCGGCTCGCGCCGACGCAGCCACGGTGCCGAGGACGAACACCGTCAGAGCGCTGGCGAGAACCCGCATGCGATGACCTCCGCCGTTCCTGGAATCGGCCGAACACTCGTTCGGGCGCGGTCTACAAGGCCGGAACCCTACCGATCGGCTCGATCGCGGTCAACCGTAGCGTCGGCTCAAGTCCTGACTCACCTTGGCTTTGCGTGAATCTCGACGTCGACGACCGATCCGGCGACGAGTTCCACATCGGTGTCGCTCGCCACGAGGTCCGGAGACAAGACTCGTACGGTCAAGCGTCCGGCTCCGAGTCCGCGCAATAGGGTCCCGTCGGAACCAGCAAAAAAGCGTGTCAGGCTCTTGTCTGGGTCGGCGGTCAGCTTCGGGGGTGGATCTTCGAATGCCGTGATGGCCACGCCCGCCCGCAGCAACTGGAAGTGAATGCGGCGTTTGGGTCCCGCATCGGCGCGCACGCGCAGCGAGGCGGGTGAGGACAGTCGTACGTCGGACTGGATCGAGCGACCTCCCTCGACGTTGACCGAGGTCGTCGCGGCACCGAATCGTCGCTCGGTGGCGGTGACTTCATACGTGCCCGCAAGCAGGCCGTCGAACACGACCGCGCCGTCGCGTTCGATTCCGTGCGGGGCGAGCGCCGGGCCGTCGGTTCGACGCACGACGATCGCCGCATCCCCGGACTTGAACGACAGTTCCCCTCCATCCGGATCACGCAACCGGACGGTGATCGACCCGACGCCCGGGTCGCGCTCGAGCGTGACATCGAGAGTTCGTTCGCCGCCTCCCGCGGGCACCGGCAACTCGTCGGATGTCCAGGGCAGGCAACCGACGACTCTCACCGTGAATTGGACGACGCCGTCCGCCGGCACGCAGGGCACCTTCACCGGTCCGAAGCCCTCGTTCGGACGGCGCGCCGACTCCGGACGATCGGCGTTTGATTCGCGCCCTTCGATCGCCAGGTCGACGACGCCGACACCGAGCGGGCCCCTGGCCGCGCTCGTTCGATTCCATTGGACGACGGGTGGAGCCACGGGACGGTCGTCGAGCGTCCGTACGCGAAGCCACGTTTTCAACGCCGGGACCATCGCGACGGTCAGCGGGCCCGATTCCGGTGTGCTTCGGACCGATGCCGGCATGTAGTCGGCGTGCGTCACGACGATCGTCGACGAAACACCTGGAAGTCCGAGTACTTCGAACGCGCCGCCTGCGTCGGTTCGAGCGGTCGATGCAACGCGAACGCCCCGTTCGTTCGCGTCTCTCGTAGCGGCGTCGGCGCGCACACGTGCACCCTCGACGCCTACGCCGTCGCCCCGATGGATGCGCCCCCGAATCGGGCTCCCGGCGCGAAGGGCGATGCGCAACGCGTCGTCGACCGAGACGGAAGGGCGGAACTCGTCGAGGTGGCCCGCCGCGACGATTCGTAGATCGGCCCGGTGATCGGCGCTCCAGGGAATCACGAACCGTCCGTCCGAGTCGGAGGTCGTTCGACGGACGGGACCCGAGATCCGAGGCTCGCCGATCGCGTCTACGGAACGACGGGGACGCGAGGCGGAGCCGGACTCGGCGCCGGCGGCGGACGCGTCGATCAACGCACCGACGATCCCGTGCCCCGTTGCCGAATCGACGACGACTCCGTGGAGTGCCGGACCGTCATCGGTCGGCTGGTCGGAGGTCGGAACGCGCGCCGGGACGGTGCCGGAGTTGACCGACGTCGAGGGGGCCTCGATCACGGCCGGTGGGGCGGTCGCCTTGTTCGTGGACTCGGTGTCCTGCAACTCGTCGAGGAGACCGACGTCCGGCTCGCGCCCTCGGAAGGCGCTTGTGGCGAGGAACGCAGCCGTGGCGAGGGCCGCGAGCACGATCAACCTGCTCCAGGCCTTCGTCATGAATGTCTCATCGTCGGGGCGGCGCGGGAGTGCGGGCCACTCCCGGCGGCGTCACCGAATCGAAATCCTCGCGCGTTGGATCGTCACGTGTCGTTGGGGTCTGCCATCCGCCGTTCCGAGCGCTTCGAGTTTCGCCAGTGCGTCGAGTCCGTTCTCGACGTCGCCGAAGATCGTGGAGGTGGGGAGGATCGTGGCATCGGGTCCGAACGTGATGCGGAACTTCGAGTCATCGGTGGAGTCGCCGAGGCTGACGGCACTGACGAGTCCGCGCTGGTCGTGCTTCGCGTCACTCGTCTCGGGGCTGAACGCGTAGCCGGGGCCGCCCTTGCCGTCGTCGGCCGGGTCTCCCGTTTCGAGCGCCTTGCCCGGCACGATGCGGTGCACCGCGAGTCCGTCGTAAAAGCCCAGCAACGTCAGATAGATCGCATTCGCCGCGTGCTCGGGGGCCGTGTTCGTACGCAGTTTCACCTGAATGGGACCGAACTCGGTATCGATCGTCCACACGTAGGTCGTCGAGGGGAGAAACGTCACCTTCGGCCGCATCGGCGTCGAGAGCCGCCAACCCGGCACGCTCTTGTCGATCCGTCGTGACTGCGTGTTTCGATCGATGTAGTCCTGGATCGCCGCGATCGCGGGGTCGTTCGAGCGGACACCGGGCGCAACGAAAGCCCCCGGGGGCGGTGGGGGCAGGCGCTTCGCCGGCTCGTCCGAGCATGCGGTCACGAGCGCAAGAGCGGCCGCCAGAGCCAGGGAAGAGGATCGACGGGCACGCATGTTCGGGAATCCGATCGAGGCCGGCGTTTTCGGCAGGCGCGGAAGCGACGGGGTCAGTCTCGCGCCAGACGGTACCACCCGCGTCCACTCCGTTCCTCCAGCACCCCCCCGGGAACTCGCGTCGACTCCCCTTGCGTTCCGGGACCGACGGCCCTACCATCCCGCCCCGCTCGGGGTGTCGTTCGGTGGAGGTTCTATGACGCGTCTGCAAAGAATTCTCGCTCTTGTTCTGTCGCTGGGTACCGCACCCGCGCTCTCGGCCTGCGGTGGCTCGGGCAGTGGCGGCGGCAACACCCAGAGTCCGGCGCTCGGGACGATCACGCTCGTCAGCTTCGCGCCCAACCCGATCCTCGGGTGCGATCCGGTGCCGTACACGATCACGGGGAACGACTTCGAGACGGTCACCGGCACGACCGCCCGGATCACGTGGCGAGCGCTGGGCGGGCAAACGCCGTTCGCCCACGGGACGACGGACCACGTCACGACCTTCGCGAACGTGACGAGCAACACGACGATCGACGGCATCTCGCCCAACGCGCTCCTCTGCGGCGTGCCGTCGGTGACCGTCGAGATCGACGTCACCCTCGAGAGCGGGGTGACCGCGTCGTCGACCGGCATCTTCTCGATCGTGATCAACGCGCCGACGATCGTGAGCATCGCGCCCAATCCGCTTCCGGCCGCCATCGCGACCCCGTTCATCATCACGGGCACGGGCTTCCCGGGCTCGCTCGGCCCGGTGACGATCCGGTTCACCGGCGACAACGGCGCGCTCCTCTTCAACGACGGGACCCACAACTACGTCGACGTCCAGGGGCTCGTTACGAGCACGACGACGATCGCCGCGACCTCGCCGATCGCGACCGTCTGCGGGATCAACGCCGTGACCCTCGCGCAGCTTGGAGCATCGATCCAGCTCTTCTTTCCCGACGGCTGCTGCACGCTGCCCACCGTCCCCGGCTTCGTGAACTTCCTGGCCCCGCAGATCCTGTCGCTCGTTCCGAATTCGATCCCGGCCGAGTTGCCACCCGCGAACCTCGTCCTGAGCGGCCTCCAATTCGGCCCGCCCAACACCATCGCGACCGTCCGCTTCATCGCCGACGCCAACGTGGCCCTCTTCAACGACGGCACCCTCAACACGATCGACGTCCCCGGCCTCATCGGACCGACGACCTTCCCGAACCTGCAGACGATCACGCTGATCTCGCCGACGGCCGCCGTGTGCGGTGTCGCGAGCCGCACGGCGGCCATCCGCGTGATTTCGCCCTACGGCAGTTCGTGTCGCGAGTCCGGCCCGGCCTTCGTGACGTTCACGGCCCCCGTCATCACGACGGTCAACAACGTCGCGCAAGCGTCGGTTCCCGGGCACATTCCGACGCAGATTCTCATCCAGGGCACGGGCTTCGGCCCGGCGAACGGCATCTGCGCGGTGACGTTCATCAGCGATCCGGTCGCGCCCGCGATCTTCGGCGACGGCACGCAGATCGAGAGCGCTCCGGTCCAGGGTGTGATCAACGCCGCCGGCACGCAGATCACGGTCACGACGCCGCACGCGACGGTCCAGGGGGCCGCGCAGCGCTTCGCGTCGTTGCGCATCCGGTTCCAGGGTGATTCCTGCGCGAACTCGGGCGCGCAGGTCATTCAGTTCACGGCGGCGACGCTCGCCGCGATGACCGCGACGGCGCCCACGGCGGGCACCTTCTTCGCGGCCGTGCCGACCTCGTTCTCGCTGACCGGCGCCAACTTCGGCCCGGTGGGCAGCGAGGCGTTCGTGCGCTTCACGGCCGACAACGGCGCGACGCCGTTCGGCAACGGCACGCAGAACTCCTTCGAGGTGCCCGGCACGGTCACAGGGGTCGGCACGATCACCGGTGTCGCGCCGCTCGCCGCCCTGTGTCCGCAGACGACGCTCGGCGCGACGGTCCGCGCAATCTTCCAGGATGGCGGGCAGTCGGCGAACACGGTGGCGATGACGTTCACGGCGCCGACGATCGCGTTTTCGCCCGCCAGTTTCGGCGGCGCCTCGCCCGTGACGTTCACGATCACCGGCACGGGTTTCGGCCCCGCGAACTCGCTCGCGGCGGTCAAGTTCACGGCGACGGGCATCGCGACGCCGTTCGCCGACGGCACACTGAACGAGGTGACGGTCACCGGCACGGTCAACGGCGCGGCGACGCAGGTCACGGGACTCACGCCGCTCGTGGCGATCTGCGGCGTCGCGTCGATCACCGCCACGGTGTCGGCGACGTTCCAGGGCGGTGCGTGTGCGAGCACCGCCGCCGGAGCGGTCACGATCACCGCCCCGACCCTCCCGGCGGGCGCATTCGCGCCGTCGTCGGTCCCTGCCGAGGTTTCGACGCCGTTCACGATCACGGGCACCGGCTTCGGCACGAACGGCGATCTCGCGCAGGTGACGTTCTCGGTCACCCCGCCCGCGACACCGTTCAGCGCCGGCTCGGCCTCTTCGGCGACCGTGACCGGCACGGTCGGCGGACTCGGGACCACGATCTCGGGCTTCACGCCCATCGTGTCAGCCTGTGTGAACACATTGGCTGACGTTCGGGTCACGCTCCAGAACGGCGCCTGTTCGAACCTGCTCACGGGCGCGGTGACATTCACGGTGCCGCAGACGTTCGTGATCGCGCCGACGAACGCGGCGGGCCTCGGCACGAACCCGGCGACTCCCATCGTGATCACCGGCGCCAATTTCCCGGTGCTCGGCACCCCGGTGCAGGTGACGTTCGTCGTGGCCGGCGGCCTTCCGACGACACCGTTCGCGGGCGGGACGCTCGCGCAGGTCATCGTCAACAGCACGGTCGGCGGTGGCTCCTCGATCTCCCTGACTCAGCCGCTTGCGTGTGCAACCGCCAACGTCGTCACCGACGTCTTCGTCAGTTTCGGGAGCGTCCCCTGCCGCTTCGCGGCCGGCACCTTCACGTTCAACGCACCGACGATCACGACGATCACGCCGGTGACGTCGCTCGCGTCGCTGGCCCCCGCGCAGATCACGATCAACGGAACCAACCTCCAGCCCAACGCGATCGTCAGCGTGCTCTTCACGGCGGCCTCGGGCACGCCGTTCAACGACGGGACCTCCTCGACCGCGTCCGTTCCCGCGACGGTCAACGGCACCGGCACCGCGATCGGGCCCTTCACGCCCCCGACGGCCACGCTGTGCGGCGTCGCGTCGGTCGTCGCGACCCCGACGGTCTCGTTCCCGGCCGCGACCTGCTCGATCGTCTCGCCGGTCACCGTGACCTACAACGCGACGACGATCACGGCGTTCGCCACGTCCGGCACGGGCGGCGGCGCCAACATCGCGCGACAGACGCTTCAGAACCCGTACACCATCACGGGCACCGGCTACTTCCCCGTTATTGCGCCCGTTCTGGTGCGCTTTGCGCGGACCGCGGGCGCGACGACGCCGTTCCAGGGCGGAACGAGCGACACGGTTGACGTAGCGAGTGTGATCACGAGCGCGACCACGATCGGAGGGACCACCCCGCTCGCGACCGCGACCACGTCGTTCACCGCGACCGTGCAGGCCTTCTTCGAAGACGGAAGTTGCTCGAACGTGTTCGGCCCGATCACCTTCAATGCTCCGCCGGTTGTCACGGACGTTTCCACGAATCTCCTCGTCCGTGAGTTCGGCGCCGCACCGGCGAACCGTTCCTTCCTCACCAACACCGAGACGTCCATGACGATCACGGGGGCGAACTTCACGGCCGGTGCGGTCGCGCTCGTCTACAAGCAGGCGAACGGGCCCGGTGGCCCGGTCGGGACCGGAGCGCTGACGGCGCCGACTCTGACAGTGCCGACGACGATCGTCGGCGGGAGCCCGATCGACGGGACGATCCCGGTCGATGCACAGGCCGAGGTCCGGGTCACGAACCTCGACGGTCAGAGCGGGACCTTCACCTCCCCCGGCTTCGTCTTCCGCGTGCGGGGCCATGTGCAGAACACGAACGTATCGCTGCAGGGCGGGCTCAATTCCGAGATGGAGGCGGCGGTGGACCCGACCAACCCCCGCAATCTGGCGACGTTGAGCCACGGCACGAACGCCCCCGGTGACGTGAGACTGGCATTCTCGACCGACGCAGGGAGGACGTGGACCCAAACCAACATCGGCAACGCGCAGGACGGCCTTTCGGCCGCGCAGGACCGGATCGACCCGAGGTGCGCCTACGACCGATTCGGCAACCTGTACCTCTGCTACTTCACACGCGGTCCCGCGCCCGCGCGAACAATGATCGTGCTGCAGTCGTTCGACAAGGGAGTGACTTTCCCGGTCGCAAACCGGCAAACCGTCGTCGCCAGCAACGCCACGGACAAGGAGTTCCTCGTTACCGGCCCGAATGGCGCAAATGCCGCACAAGAGGCGATCTACGTAGGTTGGGACGACGGAACCACTTCGGGCATCATCGTCTCGGGCGCGACCTGCACAGGGGCGGGAGTCGCCCAGAGCGCCTACTCGGCGCCGGTCCAGATCATCGACACGCCCGTGGGAACGACGACCCAGTTTTCCAACGCCTGCGTCGGCCCCAATGGCGACCTCCACGTCGTGTGGATCAACCTCACGGCCGAGCCTGCCGGCGGCGAGGGGCCTGTCCTCGTCCAGTACGACCGCGACCCGCTCGGCCTCTTCGCCGGCGCCGGCTTCGGCACCAACATCACCGTTGCGACGACCAACTTCGGGTCCTTCGATGGGATTCCGGCCACGCCCCTTCGCCAGACGTACTGCATGCCCGAGGTTTCCGCCGTGTTGACCGGTTCCAGTGCGGGCCGTGTCTGCATCACCTATGGCGTGGAGAACCCGGACGAGTCGAACGATGCAGACATCGTCTGCAGGTTCACCGACAACGGCGGCATTTCCTTCAGCCCTGAGATCCCGGTCAACGACGACGGGACCGCGACGGCCCAGTGGCAGGCTTCGGTCCGCGCGGACCGAGCGACCGGGACGCTCGTCTCAGCCTGGTACGACAGCCGCCGCGACATCGTGAACAACCGCCTCCTCGACATCTACGCGTCGATGAGCTTCGACGGTGGCATGACGTGGCAGTCGAACATGCGCATCACCGACGGGCAGAGCGATCAGGCCACCCTCGCGAACGGCAACGAGTTCCTCGACTACCAGGGGTTGTCGATCCATAACGGCATGGCGCTCGTGACTTGGGCTGACAATTCGAACTCGACCGGCGACAACCCGAACGGGGTGACCCAGACCGAGAACTACGCGAGCCGGTTCCAGTTCCGCTGATCGGCCGCCGAAGCAGGCGACGCGGGTAAGCGGCTCCTCGGACGCCACCGAAGGAGCCGCGCCTCGGGGTCACCGCCCCATCGCTCCCGGGTCGCTGGGTCCCGCGCGTTCGATGGGTGCCGTCGGGGCCGGGGGGAACATCTTCTCTAGGTCCTCGGCGCCTGAACCCTCGAACCGGGTGCGGATCTTCTCGAGGAGCGCGCCCCGGAGTTCTTCCAACTTCATGAGCGTGGCTTCTCGAGCTTCGACGGTATCTCCCCCCGACCCACCGGGGAACAGGTCCCGGACGCTTTCTTGGTAGGCGGACGCCGTGGCGACGAACTCGTCCTCCCGTTCGATGGGGAGAGAGATTGACGCGTTCTTCAGCCGACGTCGCCACGTCGCCTCATCACGCTCTCGCGCGCGTCGCTTCTCGATCTCCTCCAGAAGGGATCGGAATTCGGTCAGGCGCGCCGATTCCGAGTACGGCGTCGGTCGATCCGCTCCACTCGCGTTCCCCGGAACAGAGCCCGGCGACGCGGGCGTGCCATTCGCTCCCGCCTGTTTTGCGTGGGCGCGGAACCGCGCGTCGAGGTCCGCCGTCAACTGCTTGCGGAATCGGTCAAAGTCCTTGCGGAGACCGGCGACTTCCGTTTCCATCGTCAGACGGTCCGTGTCCAAGGAACTGTCTCCGGGAGTCCCGCGGGCGAAGTGGTAGCCCCCCACGGCCACAAGTGCGGAACTGAAGGAGACGAGGGATGTTTTGACGGCGTCGCGCATGCCGGAAAATGGTACTCGCACGCCGGTGCGCCGCCTTCGCCGCGCTCCTGTCGCTCTCGGCATCACTTCGGCTTCGCGACCACCGTCCCGCCGACCTTGATCTCGCGTTGCTCCTCGTCCTTGACGGCGGTCGTCACCTCGACCACGTCGTCGACCGGGCCGGCGGGTGTCGTCGAGGGCAGCGTGATTTCGATCGTCCACTGCCTCGCATCGGTCGCGTCCCGCACCGCCTTCGCCGCTACGACGCCCCGCCTCGACTTCGCCGTCACGGTGC
>JANNRO010000485.1:0-4998 GCA_031401505.1 Planctomycetia bacterium | reverse complement strand
CGGCGGAAAAAGCGGCGGCAACCCCGAGGTTCAGGCCGATGGATCGACCATCGTCCGGTTCGGCTCGCGCCGAGACTTCGAAGTCCCCGATCTCGTCGAGTTGCAGACCCGCTCGTACGCGGCCTTCCTCCAGGAAGAGGTTCCGCCCGAGCACCGCACCGACTCGGGCCTCGAAGGCATCCTGCGCGAAGTGTTCCCGATCCCGTCCTACGACGCGACGATGGAACTCGAGTACATGGGCTATGAGCTGGGCGCCCCGCGCTACACGCCCGACGAATGCCGCGAGCTGCGCATCACCTACGGCCGTCCGTTCAAGATCCGCGTGCGGTTGAAGAAAGAGACGCCCGTCGAGGAGGAGGTCTACCTCGGCGAGATCCCGATCATGGTCGGCGGCGGCGAGTTCATCGTCAACGGCACCGAGCGCGTCATCGTCACCCAGCTCCACCGCTCGCCGGGCGTCGACTTCTCGATGGACATCCACTCGTCGTCCAAGAAGCTCCACTCGTGCTGGGTGATCCCCGAGCGCGGCTCGTGGATCGAGCTGAACGTCACCAACAAGGAAGTGCTGGCCGTCCGCATCGACCAGTCGGGCAAGTTCCCCGCGACGTCGCTGCTGCGCGCCATGGCCGAGGAATTCGGCAGCGATCAGGAGATCGTCCGGACCTTCTACACGACGACGAAGGTTCCTTGCAACCACCGCAACTTCAAGAAGCAGGTGACCGGCAAGCACACGGTCTCCGAGATCCGGCTCGATGACGACGACAAGCCGATCGTCGAGGCGCTCGAGCCCGTGTCCGCCGAAGCGGCCGAGCGCATCTCGAAGTCTTCCCTCGAGAGCATCGAGGTCATCGAAGACATGGAGGACCCGCTCGTCCTCAACACGCTGCTCGAAGACACGACCGAGAGCCACGAAGAGGCGCTGCTCAAGATCTACGGCCGTCTGCGCCCGGGCAACCCCCCGCAGATCGACAAGGCGAAGGATCTCTTCAAGGAGAAGTTCTTCGACCCGTCGCGCTATCGCCTCGGCAAGGTCGGTCGTTTCCGGTTGAACCGCAAGTTCGGCACCGAGTTCGGTGAGGACGACCAGGTCCTGCGCAAGGAAGACCTCGTCAACGCGATGCGCTACCTCGTGGGCCTGCGCGCGGGCAAGGGCGAGATCGACGACATCGACCATCTGGGCAACCGCCGCATCCGGCCGATCAGCGAACTGGCCGGCGACGAGTTCCGCAAGGGCTTCCTGAAGCTGCGCCGCACGGCGCAGGAGCGCATGAACATCGAGGAGCGCGGCAACGTGACGCCGCGCACCGTCATCAACTCGAAGACGATCTCGTCCTCGATCGAGTACTTCTTCGGCCGCGGCGAACTGTCGCAGGTCGTCGACCAGACCAACCCGCTCTCGCAGTTGACTCACGAGAGGCGCCTCTCGGCCCTCGGACCCGGCGGGTTGAACCGCAAGCGTGCGGGCTTCGAAGTCCGTGACGTGCATATCAGCCACTACGGGCGCATCTGCCCGATCGAGACGCCCGAAGGCACCAACATCGGCCTCATCTCGTCGCTCGGGATCTTCTCGGGTGTCGACGAGTACGGCTTCCTGACCGCGCCCTACCGAGTCGTCAAGAACGGCAAGGTGACGGGCGAGATCGTCCGTCTGCGCGCCGACCAGGAGCGCGACGCGGTGCTGGCCCCGGCCGACACCGACGTCGAGGAGGGCGGCAAGCTCTCCGGCGAGCTCGTGCTCGCACGTCGCAACGACGACTTCCTGCTCGTCAAGCCGCCCGACGTCCAGTACATGGACGTGTCGCCCATGCAGCTGGTCGGCGTCTCGGCCGCGCTCATTCCCTTCCTCGAGCACGACGACGCCAACCGCGCGTTGATGGGTTCGAACATGCAACGTCAGGCGGTCCCGCTCGTCGAGACCGAGACGCCGCTGGTCGGCACGGGCATGGAACGCCCGGTCGCCATGAACTCGGGCATGCTCGTCAAGTCGCGCTCGGGCGGCATCGTCAAGTCGGTGGACGCGACCCAGATCGCCATCGAAGGCGACGGCGTCTACGAGTTGAGGAAGTTCACGGGCCTCAACGAGCGCACGTGCTTGAACCAGCGACCGCTGGTCGCGGTCGGCCAGAAGGTCGCGGCCGGACAGGTGATCGCCGACGGCGCCGCGACCAACCACGGCGAGCTGGCGCTCGGCAAGAACGTGCTCGTCGCGTTCATGCCGTGGGACGGCTACAACTTCGAGGACGCCATCCTCGTCTCCGAAGACCTCGTCCGCCGCGACACGTACACGTCGGTCCACATCGACGTCTACGAGATCGAGATCCGCGAGACGAAGCTCGGGCGCGAGGAGTTCACGCGCGACATCCCGAACGTCAGCGAGAAGGCGCTGCGCAACCTCGACGAGACCGGGGTCGTGCGCGTCGGCACGCGGGTCCACGCGGGCGACATCCTCGTGGGCAAGGTGGCCCCCAAGAGCAAGAGCGAGCTCTCGCCGGAGGAGAAGCTCCTCCACGCGATCTTCGGCCGCGCCGGCGAAGACGTGAAGAACGACTCGCTCGAGGTGCCGCCGGGCTCCGAGGGCATCGTCATCACGACGAAGAAGTTCTCGCGCAAGGTGAACCTCGACGAAGAGGAGCGCCAGGCGAACAACAAGTCCATCCGCGACGCCGAGAAGGACTTCGAGACGACCTACCGCACCGAGCTCGACGCGCTGGTCGGGGCGTTGAACGAGGGGTCGGGCACGAAGCTGATCGACCCGCAGACGCGCAAGTCGTTCACGACGAACGGCATCGAGAACGTCCACGCGTTGAAGGAGCTTCGCGACCGCATCACGGCCGCGATCCGCGGCGCGGGGCTGCGCAAGGAGGACGGGCTCCACGGGATGCTCCGTCTCCACGGCACCCGCATCGACGAGGCCGAGTCGAAGAAGAACAAGCTGGTCAACCGGCTCTCGCGCGGCGACGAGCTCCCGACGGGCGTGCTCGAACTGGTCAAGATCTACGTCGCGACCAGGCGCAATCTCTCGGTCGGCGACAAGATGGCCGGCCGTCACGGCAACAAGGGCGTCATCAGCCGCATCCTCGCGATCGAGGACATGCCGTTCCTGGAAGACGGCACGCCGGTCGAGATCGTGCTCAATCCGCTGGGCGTGCCCAGCCGAATGAACGTCGGCCAGATCCTCGAGACGCACCTGGGCTACGCGGCCAAGAAGCTGGGCGTGCGGGTGATCACGCCGGTGTTCGACGGCGCGCGCGAGGACGACATCAACTCCATGCTCGCCAAGGCGGGGATCTCGCTCGACGGCAAGAGCCGGCTCTACGACGGCCGCACGGGGCAGGCGTTCGAGCAGCCGGTCACCGTCGGCTACCTCTACATGCTGAAGCTGCACCATCTCGTGGACGAGAAGATCCACGCCCGCGCGACGGGGCCGTACAGCCTCATCACGCAGCAGCCGCTCGGCGGCAAGGCCCGCTTCGGCGGACAGCGGTTCGGCGAGATGGAGGTCTGGGCGCTCGAGGCCTACGGGGCCGCGTCGGTCCTCCAGGAGCAGCTGACCGTCAAGTCCGACGACGTCGACGGACGCATGAAGATCTACGAGGCCATGGTCAAGGGCGAGAACATCCTCGAGGCGGGGACTCCGGTCTCCTTCGACGTCCTCTGCAACGAAATCCGCGGGCTCGCGATCAACATCGAGCTCGAGAAGGCCCAGCTCTAGGCCCGGGGCCCTGAGGAGACAAATCATGATCGAATCCATGTTCAACCGGGTCAACGACTACACCGCCGTCAAGGCGTCGCTTTCGAGCCCCGAGACGATCCGCTCGTGGTCCTACGGCGAAGTCAAGAAGCCCGAGACCATCAACTACCGCACCTACCGCTCCGAGAAGGACGGTCTTTTCTGCGAGAAGATCTTCGGCCCCGAGAGGGACTGGGAGTGCTTCTGCGGCAAGTACAAGGGCATCAAGCACAAGGGCATCATCTGCGACCGCTGCGGCGTGAAGGTGACCCACAGCCGCGTGCGCCGAAAGCGCATGGGGCACATCAACCTGGCCGCGCCCGTGGCCCACATCTGGTTCTTCAAGGCGATGCCGAGCCGCATCGGCACCTTGCTGGCCATGAAGACGTCGAGCCTCGAGCGGGTGATCTACTTCCAGGACTACGTCGTCGTCGACTCCGGCGACACGCCCTTGAAGGAGCGCCAGCTGCTGACCGAAGAGCAGTTCCGCGAGGCCCGCGACAAGTACGGCGACGCCTTCAAGGCCGCCATGGGCGCCGAGGCCGTCAAGGCCATGCTCGCGAAGCTCGACCTCCAGAAGCTCTCGCGCGAGCTGCGCGCCGACCTCGCGGCGACCAAGTCCAAGCAGAAGGCCAAGGACATCCTGAAGCGCCTTCGCACCGTCGAGTCGTTGCGAGACTCGGGCAACCGTCCCGATTGGATGGTCCTCGACTGCATCCCGGTCATTCCGCCAGACCTGCGTCCGTTGGTGCTCCTCGACAGCGGCAACTTCGCGACGTCGGACCTGAACGACCTCTACCGCCGCCTCATCAACCGCAACAACCGGTTGAAGAAGCTGCTCGACCTGAACGCGCCCGAGGTGATCATCCGCAACGAGAAGCGGATGCTCCAGCAGTCGGTCGACGCGCTCTTCGACAACGCCCGCTGCCGTCGCAGCGTGCTCGGCTCGTCGAACCGGCCGTTGAAGTCGCTGACCGACATGATCAAGGGCAAGCAGGGCCGGTTCCGCGAGAACCTGCTCGGCAAGCGCGTCGACTATTCCGCGCGCAGCGTCATCGTGGTCGGACCGAGCCTTCGGCTCCATCAATGCGGCCTGCCGAAGAAGATCGCGTTGGAGTTGTATCAGCCGTTTATTATCCGGCGATTGAAGGAGCTTGGCCACGCCGACACGATCAAGAGCGCCAAGAAGAACACATCCAGTCGGCCTGCGTGCCGTTCGTCGTCCACATCTTTCCGCCGTTGATCACGTAGTCACCGCCGTCCTTGCG
>JANNRO010000484.1:0-3390 GCA_031401505.1 Planctomycetia bacterium | reverse complement strand
CCATCCCGAGTGCATGGGCGCTGTCGAGGGCAACCGTCAGTTTGCCCGCCGCGTCTTCCAGACTTGACCGCTCGATCGTCAAGTTCGCTACTTCGACAGCCCGCTTCATGCTGGCGTCCTTGTCGTCCGCGGGAGGGCGCGCCGTGAGGCGATCGATTGCGACTTGTTTCTCGGCGATCTTGGAACTCAGTCCTACCAATTCACGCTGCACCTGCGCGTAGTCCACCGCTTGCGCGGCGGTCGCCGCCGCTCTCGCTTCGACGATGGCCTCTCCGGCTGCCTCGATTCGTCCATCGGCGTTCTTCCCCCCGGCGCCCTTGGTCAGTTGGCCGGCCAGCGTGATCGGAGCCTTCGTCAGCTTCGACGTGACGGCCGATCCGTTCGGCCCGTCCTGCGGCGCGACCGTCGGCCGGGTGGCGGTCGAAGAAGGTGGGCTGGTCGCACTCGACCCGGATGGCTGCCTCGTCAGCACGATCGACCGGAGGAGCGGCGCCGAAACCTCGGGCGCGTACGCGGTCGCGGAGCCGGCCGCGGACGATGCGGTCGTCGACGCACCGCTCGGGGCGAGTGCTGTCTTCGAAGGCACCACCGCCGTGAATGTGGAGGTCGCGACCGCCGATCCGACACCTGCCGCTGACGACATCGAGAGGATCACCCTCCGGCGCACGGGGGGAGGTGCCTCGACGATCGGATGCGTGTTCGCGGGCGCGAGGGCCGGTGCGCTGCCCTGACTTACGAGCGCCGGGTGCGACGGCGGCGTCGCGGTGAACGTCGGCGGTCGAGGCGAGGCTCCAATTGACTGGTCGATCGTCGTCGCGACGCGCTGCGCCGTCGGTTTGGCGTTCGGATCGATTCGCCGAAGCCCGACGGAGTCCTGCTCCGACGTCGGCGTGCGCACCGTCGCGCCGTCGACGAGATCGAACCCCTTCGGCGTGAGCGGCAGCGCCTGCGGCGGCGAGACCGGAGGGATCGCGCGCCGCGCCCCGCCTCGACGCCCGACCGGGCCCATGGACGCCCCCGCGCCGTCGAGGATCGCTACGTTGCTTCGAATCGACGCGAGCGACGAGAACGTACCGCCCGGGGTCAGAACGAATCGACTCGGGCTCGGCGCGAGCGGCGGCCCGATCGTGCGGTAATGGGGCCTCGTTGCAAACGGACGCGAAGCCTTTGCGCTCGTGCGACCGGTACCTCGCCGATATTGGTGCGTCTTGATTCCCGGTGGAGTGAGCGCCATCCCGTCTTGTTCGTCGACGCCCGGCCCTCGTCCACGAGTGTCGCCTTCGGGCGGCCTGGGCTCGACGCACGGTGGACACGGCGGGATCACATCGGGTGGTAGGTCGGGGATGATGGGGCCGCCGTCGCCGCTCGCCGAACCGACCGAAGCAGCACCCACGGATGCAACCGGAATCGGCGGGCTCGACTCCTCATCGAGGTCGTCAAAGCCATACCCGGGCCGCACGTTGACGAAGGCACCCTCCCCGGCACCCCGATCGATGCCACCGGACGATCCGGATGCCGAGGACATCGACGAGGGCATCGACGGCCCGCTCGCCATCTGACCACCCATTCCGGTCGGTCGTGGATTGACGAACACCCCGAGCGGGAACACGAGTGGCGTCGCAACGGGAGACTCTCCCGGCGACGCCGCGGCCGTGACGCCCGTCGTCGGGGGATGAAGGATCGGCTTCTCCCGGGTGCCGCCGCCGCTCCACCCCATTTGTTCGGTGTAGGCGATTCCGGGGGGTGACTTCGCGCGCCCCGTCGGTGTCGACGCACGTTGCGATCGCACATTGGCGACGGTCACGAGATCGGTCGCCCCGAGGGCGACGTCCTCCCTGGCAATGACGTCGGTCTGGGCCTCAACGGCGCCCGCGTAGGGCGACGGCCCGGTCGTCGGATCGAGGATGGTGGGAGCGAACACCGGGGGCGTGATCGCCCGGTTCTTGATGACGTCGGGCAGGGTGTCGCCGAGATCGTCGGGCGCCACGCACCTGCAAATGCATGCGCACTCCGCTTCGTCGGGCTCATCGAGCGGTTTGCCGATGAGCGGGTCGTCTCGATACCCCTCGTCGACCGCAACCGGCTTGCTGCCTTTGCCCCGACTGCCGCCAACGAGGTCCACGGGGCGCGAGAGTCCGGAGGAATCCAGCGAGCCGATGCCGTCGTCGGCGACGGTCGCGGGCGGTCCGACGGTACCCGGCGCCGACGTGGTCACGCCCCCCGGTGGCGCCACCACGCGCTCGCCCTCGTCGCGGCGCGGACCGCGGGTCGGGAGCCAGGGCTTCTCGCGCTCCTCGAAGAGTGGCGGTGTGACGACGCGACGGCTCTCGAGCGACGAGGCCGCCGCGCGCCGGCGACGCGCGGCCGATTTGGCCTTTTGCTCCGGGCTCGCCATCAACCCCACACCGCTGATCGAGTCCGGAGCTTCCACGCACCGCTCGGCGTGGGCATCAGCGGACGCCGGCGTGCAGGTGAAACAGCCGCAGGTGCCGCCGCACGCCATGGTCGGCCCCTACCTCTCGCGCTGGATCAAGAATCCAGCTGCCCAGCACGTGACCGCGGAGTGGAGCCCCTGAACGGACAGGAACGACCGAATCCAGGGATACTCGACATCGACGGACTGCTGCGTCTCGACGCCCGGCAGCAGAGGCCAGGGCGAGTTCATCGGCCCCCACGTGATGCGGTCGATCGACCCCTCCATCGTCAACGTGACGGTCGGGGTCGTGCCGTGCTGCGGACTGCTCCACATGGACAGCGTCAAGCCGGAGAACGCCGTCACGTCGAGGGGAAGGCCGCGATAGAACTCGGGCCCGAGGTAGGTCGAGAATCGGGGGATCAAGATGAGCGGGACCTGCCGACCGGCCATGGCGTTCTCCGAGGAAGGGACCGCTTGAGCGATCGTTCGGCGCCGCCGCACGAGGGGGCGGCGGTGCCGAAACGAACGCCGCGGCGGTCGCGGTCGCGCGAACGAAGCGAATCGCTGCCCCGCGCCTACGTCTCGCGCATCATCAGGAAGCCGACGCACCACAGCGTCGCGACGCAGTTCGAACCCGTCAGCGTGATCGTGATCCGGAACCAGCGCTTGGTCAGCTGGGGCTGGAACTGCGCCTGCGCGTTCGCACCCGGATCCGTGTACGGCCCGCCCACGCAGGTCGTCCACGTGTTCTGATCGGTGGACTCCTCGAAGTTAACGGTGAACGTGCCGAGGTTGGCACCCGCGCTGCGCCAGAGGTCCACGATCGCCTTCTCGTAGTCGGAGGCGTCCATCGCGACCGTCTGGAACGTGGTGGGCCCCGACAACGTCGTGTACCGGGGAATCATGACGAGCGAAACGAGCGTACCGGCCATGGAAGATGCTCCGAGGATGCGACGGGAGAGATCGGTCGGTCG
>JANNRO010000483.1:0-5466 GCA_031401505.1 Planctomycetia bacterium | reverse complement strand
GTCGCGGGGCCCGCTTCCTTTCGTGCCGCGGGTCAGGAGACCAACGGATGCGAGGAGGCGGGCGTCGCGAGCCGTCGGACCCCGGTCCCGTCGTCGATTCGCGGACGGGGTCCGCGTCCGATCAGCGACCCGCGTCCGATCAGCGACCCGCGTCCGATCCGCGAACTGTGTCCGATCCGCGAGCCGCGGCCGGAACCGCGATCGCGACGGCTCCCGCGGAATCGCCCGCGTGCGACAGGCTGACGCGGATCTCGATTCCACGTGCCTTCGCGATCGCCTTTGCGCGGCCGGAGAGTTTGAGGACGGGGGCCGACCTGCCGCCGCCCTCGAGCGAGACATCGCGCCATGCGACGCCCCGTCCCCATCCCGTTCCCAGCGCCTTGAAGACCGCTTCCTTGACCGCGAATCGAGCGGCCAGCACTGCGTCGCGATCGGCGCGGGTCGCGGCGTAACGCCACTCGGCCGGGGTGAACACCCGTCGCCTCAACCCGTCGCCGTGGCGGGCGAGCGCCTCGCCGAAACGGGGCACGTGAACCAGATCCAAGCCGACGGCGAACGGTGACGGTGGGAGAGCGCGCTTCGTCACGGGGGCGCGAGCATACCGAATCGCGTACGGGACACGCGTCCGGGGGTCGATTCTCGCCCGTAGCCTCTTGTTCGTGCGACGACGGGTCGAACGATCAAGAACCTGCGGCAAGTCGGCGCCGGAACTGGCCGATGGCGAAGGGGTACGATCGACCCCCTTGTGGCCGAACGCGGCCTTGCCTACTCTCCCTCGTACGGACGGCGTGCCCCGACGCCTCGTCCGGGCGAGCCCCAAACGGACGACCCATGTCGAAGAAAAAAGACTGCTTCGGCTCCGAGACGTACGTCTGCCGCACGCAGAATTGTGCGTACATGGCCGACTGCGTGAAGGTCGTCTGGGAGAAGAAACTGAAGCGCATCCTCGCGCGGCGGCCGGGCGCCGTGCCGTCGTCGCCCGCGTTGACCGCGACGCCGAGCGGCGTGCTGCTGCGTTCGAAGGACTTCAGCGCGCGGGGTTAGCGATTCGTGCGGCCTCGCTTCGCTCACCAGGCGACGATGCGGAAGCCCAGGTCGTCACGTCGGTCGGTCTTCAGATACTCGGTGTGCGAGTCGACCTGACAGTCGTCGATGCCCGTGCGAAAACTGCCCCCGTAGGCGCGGGCGGTGCGGGATCGTCGTGACTGCGGCGTCTGCGTCCACATCAGGTATGGAGGCTGGTCGAGCACGCGGCGCTCGACCACGTGGTCGTCGTGGATCACCGTCCACTCGCGCACGTTGCCTGCCATGCACAGCACGCGGTTGACGGTCGCCCCGCCGCCTTCCTCGTATCGGGACCAGTCGACCCGGCGTGCCCAGCCCGTGTTGGGCAGCCACGACGACAGCGAGTTGCATGCGTACGTGTGCCGGATGTTCGTGGCGCCCCACGGCCACGTCGAGGAGATCTCCTCGCCGTTCTCGAGTGCGGCCGACAGGGGAGGGCGTGCCGCGCGCACCCACTCCATCATGTAGGGCAGGTTGATCACGAGGCCCAGTCGATGGCCCGCCCAGATGCAGAAGCCGACGGCGTCGACGTAGGAGACCTGGGCGACGGGGAGGTTCTTCTCGATCTCGTCAACGCCCCACTCGGGGGCCGACGGATTGGTCGAGCGAATCCACGCGGGCGGTACGTGAGCGAGGATGTCGATCTCGGTCGCCGACGCTTTGCCGTCCCACTCGAGCCACACCTGCGGGATGCGCGCGCGATGCTCGTCGACGTCGCGCAGGAACTCCTCGTACATGCCGCGCGTCACCTCGATCCGCAGGATCGAGAACTTGTAGTCGATCAGCGCGTCGAGCGTCGGCTCGCCTCGGAGGACCTGGCCGTTGGAGCGGAGCGCATCCGCGTACTTCTCGCGCTGCGCCTCGGTGAGGCCCGCGACGGTCGAAAGGGGGACCGAGTAGGCGTAGCCGAACGGTTCGAGCGGGATCAACTGTCCGGGAATGTCGGCGACGGTGTAGGCGCGGTCGAGTTCGCGCTCGTCCTCCCGTGGATTCGAGGGACCGATCGTGCGCGGGAACCACGCCGGGCGTCCGAGCGCGACGCCGACGGCGACGATGGCGGTTACGAGCAGAGCGCCGGCGAGGCCCGCGAGGAACAGCCGGCCTCGGCGAGGGGGACTCGGGGGGGCGGCGGGGGCCGGATCGAGGACCCCGGCGCGAAGGCGAAACGCGCAGGTGGGGCAGAACTTGTAGTCACCCGCGACCGGTGACTCGCACCGCGGGCAGCGTGCGCCACGGGGTTCGGGTCGTTCGACGGTCATGCTTGGGCTCGGACCGCTACCCGGCACGCGAAGGCCTCCGGCGAGAGGATAGCACCGGGCTAGCGTTGACTCCGTCTCGACCCCGCGTACCGTGGTCCGCCGTCGTCGGAACGCCCTGGTAGCTCAGTGGTAGAGCACCGCTTTCGTAAAGCGGGGGTCGAGAGTTCGAATCTCTCCCGGGGCTCCATCTTCGATGGATCGCGGCGGGTCGCGATGGCTTACGGCCGATCGCCGGGGGGCCGAGGGTGGCTCCGCCGACCGATCGGGCGAACGATCCGTCGGATGTCGAAGCTTCCGTTCGAGTCCGCCTTGCGAAGCGCCCTTCGGGCCCGGAGCACCGATGCTCTTCTCCTGGCTCCGCACGCGTCGCCGTCGTCGCCTGCTCGCCACACCGCTTCTGCCCGCCGAGCGCGAACTCCTCGGGCGGTTGCGCTTTTATGCGCAGGCACCCGACGCCGAGCGCGCGAAACTCGAACACATCGCACGGATCCTCGCCGCGGAGAAGCCGTGGGAACCCTGCAACGGGCTCGCGCTGACGGCGCCGATGCGCCTCCTGATCGCCGCACAGGCCGCGCGCCTGCTCGTGGGTTTCGAACCGGTCGGCGATCCCTATCCGGACGTGACCTCGATCCTCGTGTACCCGACCGCCTACGTGACGAAGACGCCGCGCGTAAACTCGATCGGCGTCGTCAGCGAGGGTTCGGTCAACGCGGGCGAAGCGTGGATGCACGGACCCGTCGTGCTCTCGTGGGATGCCGTCGAGCGCGAGAGCGCTCACCCGGAGGCGGGGCACAACGTCGTCCTCCACGAGTTCTGTCATCGCCTCGACATGGAAGACGGGCTGGCCGACGGCACGCCGTCGCTCGGCAGCCGTGCCGAGGTGCGTGCGTGGGCGAGCGTCATGACCGGGGAGTTCGAGCGCCTCGTGCGCTCGAGCGAGCGAGGCGAGCGCACGGTCCTCGACGCCTACGGTGCGACGAATCCCACCGAGTTTTTCGCCGTCGCGACGGAGTGCTTCTTCGAATGCCCCCGGGCGCTAAAGGGCGACCGACCGGCCCTGTACGCCCTTCTGCGCGACCACTACCGTCAGGATCCCGCCGCGCGCTTCCTTTCGTAGACGGATTGATCCGACGCCGCGGCGGTCGCGAGCGAATCTTCCGATTCCTTCGTTGCCGGTCGAGTCGCGCCCCGGCACAATTCCGCGCGTCGTCGAGGGAGGATCGGCCGGATGAATGGGTTCGATCGCGGTCGCCCGGGTCGCTCGGGCGGCGTCACATGACCGACGTGCCCACTTCGGCGCCGGGCGGATCGCCGGCGTCCGTCGTCTACGTGCGAAAAGTCGTCGTCTCGTGGGCGCTCTACGACCTGGCGAACACGATCTACTCGGCGATCGTGATGACCGCGTTCCTCGTGCCTCTCTACAAGCAGCATTACGGCTCGTACACGCCCGTGGGCATCGCCACCTCGGTCACGCTGCTGCTCTCCGCGTTCGCGTCGACCCGCTTCGGTGGCAACGTCGATCGCACGGGGCGCGCGCGTCCGGGCCTTGACCTGTGGAGCAACGTCTGCGTCGTCGCGACGGCGGCGCTCTTCTTCGCGATCGAACTCGGCTCGTGGCCGACGCTCTTCGTCTACGGCGCGAGCCTGTTCGCCTATCAGGCGGCACTGACGTACTACAACGCGCTCCTGCCGGTCGTGGCGCCGATCGCGCGGCGCGGGTTCGTGTCGGGCCTGGGCGTCGGGCTCGGCTACGCGGGTATTCCCATCGCGCTGCTGATCTCGAAGTTCATGCTCGCGCGCGGGATCGAGGCGCAGGCCGCCTTCCTGCTCTCGGCGGTGCTGATGACGCTCGGAACGATTCCACTCTGGCTCCATGTGAAGGATCGGCCGTCCCTCGACCGGGCGGCCCCCGATGGGGCGGCCCGCGTCACGCCGACCGACTCACCGACGCTGCTCTCGAGTCTTCGATGGGCGCGCTCGGAGCCCGCGCTCGGCATGCTGCTGCTCGCGAACTTCGTCTGCGCCGACGTCGCGAACACGTTGATCCAGTACGCCACGAGTTACTTCCAGGACTATCTCGGCTGGACGCTGACCGACGCGGTCACCGCGCTGATCGCGCTGTCGATGACCGCGCTCGTCGGCGGACTCGTCGTCGGGCGTCTCGCCGACCGCGCTCGTCCGGCGCGCCTGTACGCGGGCGCGTGCGGGGCGCTCGTCGTCGGTCTCGTGCTGGCGGGCGTGCTGCCCGGTTCGCCGATTTCCGTCGCGGCCCTCGTCGTGACGGGCGGCGTCGGAATCTCGACGATCTGGACCGTGGGGCGCCTGCTCGTGCTCCAGGTGGCCCCGCCGTCGCGGCATGGCGAGGCGATGGGCCTCTACGGCGTCACGACGAAGGCCAGCATCGTGGGGACGACGATGTTCGCCATCCTGCGCGATGCGACCGGTTCGTTCTTCGTCCCGATCCTCGTCCAGGCGGCGGTCCTGGCTCTCGGCGTCGTCCTCGTCGTCGTCGCGGGGCGCCGCCTGCCGGTTCGATAGGCGGCGTTCGATCCGACGGCGGACGCACGTACGATCTCACCCCGAGCGAACACGAACGGAGCGCCCTCGATGCCCACCTCCTACTCGATCCATACCGACGTCAAGTACGGCCCGCTGACCGTCGTCGATGCGGGTGCGCTCGCCCGCTCGTGCCCCGACAAATGGTGGAATCAGACGCTGTGCCGCGTCAACGAGAGCCTCGTGCGCCTGGGCGTCTTCGAGGGCGAGTTCCACTGGCACAAACACGATCGCGAAGACGAGTACTTCCACGTGGTCGAGGGGTGCCTGCATATCGATCTCGAGGGCTCCTCCGTCGCGCTCGGCCCGCAGCAGGGCTTCGTCGTTCCCAAGGGCGTCGTCCATCGCACGCGCGCGCTCGAGCGGACGGTCGTGTTGATGGTGGAGGCCGCGACGGTGACGGCCGTGGGAGACCGTTGAGCCGGTGACCGCGGAGGCGGCAACGGTGACGGCCGTTGGAGACCGGTGACCGACATCGAGCGACCTACGCGACGGCCCCGCGAAGCGCCCGTGCCAGCGATCCACGCCGCTCCACGACCACGCGATCGAGGTCGAGCCAGCGCGCGACGTCGCGGAGTTCGAGCGC
>JANNRO010000482.1:0-1795 GCA_031401505.1 Planctomycetia bacterium | reverse complement strand
CGTTGCCGGCCGATCGGTCCAGGTCGTCTTGGCCCATTCGCGGCGATTCCGCGAGGGGTTCCGCATCGTGACGGCGTACGTCACGCTTCCGTAAGGGCGGGCTCATGCCGACCGGCATCCAGAAGCGACTTCCCGGCCTCTACCGCCTCTTCGCCGCCTACGTCAATCAGGACTGGGACGTCCACGGCGGGACGGTCGACGACGCGATCCGTCGCTATCTCGCCGACTCGAAGCCTGCCGACATCGCGAAGGCTCGCTCCGAACTCGACGCGTTGCTCGCGATGAAACTCTCCGACACCCGACTCGACAAGACGCTGACCTCGCTCCGCTGCGGCTACGACTGGTCCAAAGCCGGCGGCGCCACCGCGTTCCTCACCGACATTCGCACCAGGTTTTTCTCAAAAGTGTCAGACACTTCCGGGAAAAACCTGCGCCGCGGTCAGAAGGCGGGCGACGCGGATCCGTCGGCGGAAACGCGGTAGGGCGTCCAAAGGAGCGCGACCGGGCTCGCGACGAGGTCCGACTTGCGCGGGGTGACCTTCACCTCGACGAGGGCAACAGACGAGCCGTCGGCTTTCGCGCGAACGACGGCGATCTCGGCGTCCTTCTGCGCCGTCATCTCGGTCAGTCGCTTGGCGAGCACCTCGGCACTCTCCTCGGCCATCGCGACGTCCTGCGACTCCTTGCCCATCCGTCCCATACCCTTTGCCGCCGATCCCGCCCGGGACATCGAACCCGCCGATGTCTTCTTGCCCGTGAACATCATGACGGCGGCCATCAGGATGCCGAGAATCGTGGAGATCCACGACTGCTTCTTCTGCGCCTTCTCGCGGTCGACTCTCTGCTGGGCCGCGCGCACGCGGTCAGACAGCGTCGTCAGTTTCGAGGTCCACTTCTTCTCGACGTCGGCCACCTCGGCCTCGACCGTACCCCCCGCCACTTTCGCGATGCGTGCGCGAAAGTCCTTCTCGGTCTCGCCCGGAGTGCTCGCGAGTTTGAGGTCGGGTGCCTTCCACAGCGTCACCGAGCGCACCCGATAGAGGTGCTCCTCGAGCGCCTTCTGCCACGTCGCGAACGCTTTCGGCTTCGAGACCGCGGCGGGCATCGAGGCAAATCCCGCCGTTGCATCGGGCGACTTCTCGAACTCGGGCGCGTCGCCGTCGAACGACTTCGCCCCGTCCCACGGGTCGGACGCCGTCTCGTCGGGGACCGGCGACCAGACCTTGACCTCTTCCCACGCGTCGACGCCGTTTTTCGCATCGACGTAATGGACGCGCGAGGAGCCGAGGATCGCCGGGCGATACTCGAGGCGTCCGTCACTCGGTGAACCGCGCCACGGCAGAAACAGCTCCGTCACCCCGCTCGGGACCATCGGTCGATTGGCGGACGGGACCTGCGTCCGAGGAGCGCCTCCGCCCCCCGTCGACGGTGCGGGCCCGGGCGCGGAAGCCTTCGAGGCAGCGACCGCCGCCGCCGGAAACGAAGCCTTGAGCGTCGCGATCTGCGTGCGCGTCACCGGTCCCGCGAGATAGGAGAGGCACCACCGTGTCGTCAACAGCGTCGGTTTGTCTTCCTTCGCATTGATCATCAGAAAGCAACGATTCTTGAGATTCGACAGCAGGTTGTCGTACGTCGCGCGGTTGAACGAACCCGCCGCGGCAGCGGCGCTCTCGAGGCCGTCGAGCACGCGCATCTTGTCGCGATCCGTCTGGAGACGGCCGAGCAACCACGTACCCGCGTTGCCGAGCCCCTTGTAGTCGAGGTCCACCGGGTTCTGCGTCGCGAGCACGACGCC
>JANNRO010000481.1:0-5388 GCA_031401505.1 Planctomycetia bacterium | reverse complement strand
CCACCTGTTTTGAAGATGACCAGGGCGATATTCCACGTGACGACGAAGCTGCCGATATTTGGAAACAGCAACCCGGCTTCAACCCCGAACACGTTTTGTTTTTCGGACGCAAGGAAAACCTCTGGCAAATGGCTGAGTTCGGTCCGTGCGGACCGTGTTCCGAGATTCATTTTGATCTCGGCGAAGAGCGCGACAATATGCGCGGCACTGACCACGTCTGCGGCGTGAACGGCGAATGCACGCGCTATCTCGACCGCATCGCCGCGCAGATCTCGGGCTACGAAATCGCGTGCACGGAAGCCTACGAGGGCGGGTTCCTCGCCCGATGCGATGCGGTCGACGCCGCGATCCTCTTCGCGTCGATCGTGTACGAGGCACGCCCGAAGGATGAAGCCGATCCGCCGACCCGCAACCTACGCCCGTTGGCACTCCCGTTCATGGAGCGCATGCGCGCCATCCGCGGGTTCGAGGAGTTCCTCGGCGAGTCCGATCCCGTGCGCCTTCCCGAGTTCCTGATCGCGGGTGTCGCGCAGGCGTGGGCTGAGGGCGAGAACTTCGCCGTGCTCGAGTCGATGGGGTCGATGGCGCCCGGCGATCTCGTCCGCATCTTCCGTATGACGATCCAGTTGCTCCGGCAGATGTTCCACGCGATTCCGCGCGGCGACCCCGTGCAGGCGGTGCTGCGCGAAGCGATCGATCGGATCGACCGCGACGTCGTGGACGCGAAGAAGCAGTTGGAGCTCGGGTAGGGTCGATCGTCGACGTGCGCGGAACTCGGAGCCGAATCGGACGTCGAATCCGGTACGGAAGTCCCCTCCCCGACTCCCGATGGACGAGCCCGCCGACCATTCGGTAAGGTGGCGGCTCCGGAGTGCCCATGCCCGACGTCCCGCCGCAACGACCGAACTCGAGCGATCCCCGATCGCCCGTGAAACCGATCGTGCCGCCGGCCGTCGCCGCGGGCTCGGCCCCCGTGCCCCCCCGACGTCCGATTCCGGTGTCGCCGCCCGCTGTCGCGCCGAGTCCCGTCGCGCCGAAGGCCGTCCCGGTCGCGCCGAAGGCAATTCCGGTGGCACCGATTCCCGTCGCACCGATTTCGGCCGCACCGAAGGCCGCGCCGGTCGCGCCCCGGGTCGTACCGGTCGTTCCGAGGGCAGTACCCGTCGCGCCGAAGCCCGCGGCGATCGCACCACCGCCCGCGCCCGTGGCGTCGAAGGCGCCGCCGGTCCCGCCGAGGCGCGAATTGTCGGGATCGGATCCGGGAGAAACGTCCGCTGCGGTTCCCCTCCTCCACGCCAAACCCAAACCGACGCCCGCGGGGGTCGCGCCTGCCACGCCGCCGGGTCAACCGGTCGCGCCGAATCTCGTCACGCAGCAGCGCCGACCGTCGGGCCCGTCGGCCCCGCCGCCTCCGGGCAAGGATCCGCTGATCGGCACGACGGTCGCGCGATGCAAAATCCTCGAGCGCATCGGCCAGGGAAAGACCGCCGTCGTCTACCGCGCCGAGCACCTGGCGCTCAATCTTCCCGTCGCCGTCAAGATCCTCCACCCGTCGATTCTCGAGTTCCCCGAATTGGTTCAGAAATTCGAGGCGGAAGCGCGCGCAATCGCGCGGCTCGACCACGCGAACGTGCTGAAGATCTACGACGTCCACACCGAGGGCGACGTCCACGCGATCGTGATGGAACTGCTCGTCGGCGAGTCGGTCCTCGACCTGCTCCAGCGCGAGGGTCAGGTCGATCCGGTGGACGCGCTGCGCATCGTGCGGCAGGGCGCGGCCGGGCTCGAGGCGGCGCACGCCAAGGGCATCATCCACCGCGACGTGAAGCCGCAGAACCTCGTCATCATGCCCGATGGCACGGTGAAGCTGGTCGACTTCGGGCTCGCGACGGCGACCGACGACGATGAGGCGAAGACGATCCGCATCGGGACGCCGCACTACATGTCGCCCGAAGTGTGCGAGGCGCGCTCCGTCGAGCCCAAGAGCGACGTCTACAGCCTCGGCATCACGCTGTTTCACCTGCTCGTGGGCCAGCCTCCCTTCGCCGGCATGTCGGTCAAGGAGATCCTGACGGCGCACATCGCGGCGAAGCCGCTCGAACCCGAAAAGCGCCGCATCGGGCTCGCCAAGCCCATCGCGGAGCTGGTTCGCGGGATGACGAAGCGAGACGAACTGACGCGGCTCTCGGTCAGCGACGTCATCGCGACGGTGGATCGCATCGGCGGCGAAGAACTCAAGGCCAACTTGAAGTTGAAGGTCGGCCGAGGTCGGCGCCGACGCGGCGCCGGGCAGAAGGGCGCGCCCGTCGTCGTGATCGCGGTGGGCGCCTTCGCCCTGATCGGTGTGATCGTGGCGGTCGTTTCGAGCCTCGGGAAGGACGGCCCCGATCCGGCACCGACGGGACGTCGCGCCGAGGTCATCGACGTCGGCGCCTCGACGCTCCCCTCGCTGCCGGTCGACCCGACCAGCGGCATGAGCGATCCGGTGCCCACGACCACGCCCGTCGAGACCGAGGCGGAGCGGCTGGCGAAGGAGCAGGACCAGAAGAAGAAGGAAGCCGAGGCGACGCTTCGGCAGTCGTGGGCCGCGTTCGCCGAAGCCGAAGCCTTCGCGCGATTGAACTTCGAGGCGAAAGACTCGGTCATCGCGCGATACCGCCTCGTGGCGAAGAACTACGCAACGCTCGAGGCGGGCAAGACCGCCAGGGACCGCGCGGAGAAAATCACCAAGGGCGAGATGCATCCCCATCCCGACCGCGCCTACGCGCCCAAGACCGCCGTCGAGAAGGCGCGCGAGACGTGGGATGCGTTGCGCGGCCAGGTCGACGCGGCGATCCTCGAGTTTCGCTACGACGACGCCCTGCGCATGGTTCCGGCCAACGTCGAAGACCCCGAGGGCACGCTCGCCGAGGACGTCGAGTTCCACCGTCAGGTGACGCTCGATCTGGTCGGATTCCGCACCTCGCTCGACGGCGCACTCGATGCCATGAAGGCCCCGCTGCGGGACATCCAGCTCGAGAAGGGTGTCGCCCGCGTGCGGCGGGTGCGAGCGAGTTCGATCACGATCGAACGGGACGGTGCGACGGTCGAACTCCCGTGGGCAGAGGCGCCGCTCGAGGAGATCGCCGCCCTCGCCAAGCGTGCGTTCGAGGGCAAGGAACTGAAAGTGAGTCTCCAGCTGATCACGTTCGACTGGGCCCACAAGCTCCGCCAGCCGTTCTGGTCGTCCGTGATGGCGTTCAAGACCGCGACCGCCAGCGGAGGCACGGAAGACCCGCAGCTGGGCAAGCTCGTCGGTCGATCGAAAGAGCGCTTCCCGCGGTGACGCCCGCACTCGCCCGCGGACTTCCCGTCGTCTTCGTCGATCTGGACGGGACGGTGCTGCGCCACAGAGGCGGGCGCATCGCGATGCTGCGCGCGGTCGAAGACGTCGCGGGCCGGGCGGCCAGCGACGCCGATCGGACGTCGTTCACGGGCGCCACCGATTCGTGGAACGCGGGCGAACTCCTCCGTCGCGCGGGGCACCCGGGCGACCGCGACGGCGTGGAGCGCGTCCACGCGCGCTACCTCGAGCACCTGTCGGCGGGCACGTCGACGCACGGATGCGCGGCACTTCCGGGTGCGCTCGCCCTGGGAGAAGCCCTCGCCAAGGCGACGATCACGGGGCACTGCCACGAGCCCTTTCTGCTGACGGGAAATCTCCGCGAAGGGGCACGCCACAAGCTCCAATCGGCGGGTCTCGCGCGCGTCTTTCGCTGCGAAGGCGCGTTCGGCGATCACCACGTCGACCGCATCGACATCGCCAGGGACGCGCTCGCGTTGGCGCCGGGCGCCCGGCCCGTGATCATCGGCGACGCGCCCGCCGACCTGCGCGCCGCGCGCGCCGTCGGCGCCCGCTGCGTGCTCGTCGCGACGGGACCGGTCCCGGCGTCCGAACTGGCCCTCCTTCGACCCGACGTGTTGCTCGAGTCGCTGCTCGACGTCGAGCGCGCGATGGAGGCGTTGCTCGGCTTGTGACGCCGGACGCGTCGGCGCTCACCACCAGGGCGCGTACGCCCAGACGGCCAGCCCGTACGTCACGGCGTAGAGGCACAGGAACGGGAAACCCAACCGACGGTGGATGGGGTGCCTCGTGGCGCCGGTCGTCACTTGGACGGCGAGCATGAGCGTCGAGGCGTACGCACACACCCGATGGACGAGCGCCACGGTCGGGAACGCCGCCGGCACGACCCAGCCGAGCCATCGTGCGGACACGACGACGGCGAGCGTGCCGACGAGGTCGATCGACGCGCCGAGGATCGCCACCTTGCGATGCGATGTCGTGCTCCGCCGCAGGCCATAGGCCTTGACGAAGCAGCCGAGCGCCGCCGCCATGACGACGAGGAACACGATCGATAGGGCGACCGGGTTCACGTCTTGACAATCGCAGGCGACATTTCGGCACAATAGGTGGGTAGGAATCCAACCCCATGAAGAATCCCGCGACGCATCCGACCGTTTCCGCCCTGGGGTCCGCCTCGAAACTCGGCGCCGCCACGCGCACGATTCTCGTGCTGCTCCGCCACGGTGACGCCGGCGACGCGCTCGCGGCCCCCGACCGGGATGCGCTGCGTCCGTTGACGTCGAAGGGACACAAGCAAGCCAAACGCGCGGGCAAGGCGCTGGTCCGCCTGGGCCTCACCCCCCGCGACGTGTGGACCAGCCGACTGGTCCGCGCGGCCGAGACCGCCCGCACGGCGCTCGCCTGCGCCGGCCTCTCGCCCCGTGTGACCGCGACCGCGGCGCTCGCCCCCGAGGCGACGCCGGAGCGGATCGTGCGCGCGCTTGCCGACACGCCGCCCCCGCCGGCGCCGACCGACACGACCGGAACGAAGGGACGGTCGACCGGCCGCCGACCCGTCGGACGCGGGTCCCGCACGCCG
This sequence comes from Planctomycetia bacterium, assembly GCA_031401505.1. GTDB lineage: Bacteria > Planctomycetota > PLA2 > PLA2 > JAEUHO01 > JANNRO01. The sequence goes on along the minus strand of JANNRO010000481.1, from coordinate 466 downwards.
ATCGGCCGTCCACCGATCGATCCGGCCCCGATCGTGCGTTGGGTCGTCGGGCACGACCCCCACCTCGTGCGGCTGGCGGCATTCGCCGTTGGCGCTCCCACCTCGTCGTTTCGCCTGCCCAAGGGTGCGTTCGCCGTGGTCTCGTTCGACGGCCGGGGCCCCGCGCAAGGCGCGGGCACGATGACGCATCTCATCGATCCCGCCGCGTTGAAGGCGATGGCGAAGCACCGCCGGTCGTAGTCCGTTCGGCACATGCCCGAGGGCTCGACCGGGTCCCGTCTCCGCCCTCCCGCGCACCTTGACGGGGCGGGAATTCCGGGCACCATCCGACCCGTACGCGGGTGTAGCTCAGCTGGCAGAGCACGACCTTGCCAAGGTCGTTGTCGTCGGTTCGAATCCGATCACCCGCTCCAAACGCCTGTGGGGGGCGCGCGGGCCACCCCCCCAGCGGGCAGCCACAGGCGTT
>JANNRO010000480.1:0-1821 GCA_031401505.1 Planctomycetia bacterium | reverse complement strand
GGCGCGGCACGACCGGCGCTCTTGGCCGCGCCATCTCCGCCATCCGGGACGCGCCCCCTCCGGTAAGGCGATAGGTAGGCAGGTCACGTGCTCCCCCGTCTGGCGACGAATCAACTCGCTATGGGCGCCATAGAGAGCGTGTATGCGCGCGTCCACAAGGAGGACAACGACATGGCAACGACGAACGAGCGAAGCGAGCGGCAGCGCAAGTCCGACGGACTCCTCGAACTCGCAAGCATCTGCTCGCCGCCATCGACGCGATCGACGCGAACGGGGCGGGCGTCCTTGTCGTCGCGAAGCGGGACCGGCTCGCTCGCGACGTTCTGACCGCCGCCCTCGTCGAGCGGCTCTGCGAGAGAAAGGGCGCCCGGGTACTCACGGCGGACGGCGCGGGAAATGGCGACGGTCCTGAGGCGGCGTTGATGAGGACGCTCCTGGATGCCTTCGCGAGCTACGAACGGGCCCTCTTCCGCGCGAGGACCAAGGGCGCTCTCGCGGTTCTGAAGGCGAAGGGGCGACGAACCGGGGGAGTGCCGATGGGCAGCGTCGTGGACGGCGAGGGGCAACTCGTGCGGAACGACGCCGAGGGCGCTGCCGTTGAGCGGGCGCGGGCGCTTCGAGCCGAGGGGAAGTCGCTACAAAAGATCGCCGCCGCGCTCGATGCGGAAGGCCACCGGCCGCGTGGCCCGAAATGGCACGTCCAAACGCTCTCGCGAATGGTTCGGGCCTGAGGGCCGCTGTGCCGGCCGTCGCGTAGAATCACTTTCGCGATGAGCGCCGAAGGATTTCCGCCGCGCCCTTTACCCGGAGAGGACTCGATCGTCCTCTACCGCCCGGTTGGAATGGCGGAGCGGAACCTCGTCCAACGGACGGCGTGGCGTGAGTTCCCCCCACGACTACCCGAGCAGCCGATCTTCTATCCGGTGATGAACGAGGCATACGCCACCCAGATCGCCCGCGACTGGAATACCAAGGGCGGAGGTACGGGATACGTCCTTCGTTTCCGAGTTCGGGCTGGATTCCTTGAACGCTATGTCGTGCGCCGTGTAGGGGGAGACCAGCATTTGGAACTGTGGGTTCCCGCAGCCGAGTTGCCGGAATTCAACTCGAACATCGTCGGCCGGATCGAGGTGGTGTCCGAGTGGCATGGCGAACCGCCGGTGTCCAAATCACCCGACCTGGACGGTGCACACCGGCATTGCGGTTTGAATCGCAATGAGATCGCCCGTAGCGCCAACTGCGGCTGCTTCTACTGCGTCGCGACATTCGCTCCTTCGGAGATCCATGAGTGGGTCGACGTACACGATGGCCTTGAAGAGGGACCCGCACGGCTCGGCGAGAAAGGCACGGCGCTCTGTCCCCGATGCGGCATCGACGCCGTCCTCGGATCAGCGTCCGGCCTTCCCGTGGGCGATACCGACTTTCTGCGTCGCATGAACGGGAGGTGGTTCAGCTGACCGGGACTTCATTCGCCCGAGGGACAGATCTTTGCGAGGACGAACGGCGCTCGCGGTTCTGAAGGCGACGGGGCGACGGACGGGCGGGGTACCGATGGGGAGCCGCGTCGGCGAGAGCGGGATGCTCGCGGCGAACGCGACGGAGCAGGCGGCGGTCGAGCGCGCCCGGGCGCTGCGAGTCGAGGGGAAGTCGCTACGGGAGATCGCGGCGGCCCTCGACGCCGAGGGGCATCGCCCTCGTGGCAAGAAGTGGCACGTCGCTACGATCTCGCGCGTCGTCGCGTCCTGACGAGATGGAGCAGCGACGGTCGCTCCGGCCGCAGGCCGCCGAAGTTCTGGCACGATGGAGTCCGTCGGAGCACAT
>JANNRO010000479.1:0-2707 GCA_031401505.1 Planctomycetia bacterium | reverse complement strand
GCGACGACCGTCGAGACCGGTCCGATCGGCGACTTCTCGATGCCGTGCGACCCGACGATGTCGTACTGGCTCGAGTGCGTCGAGCCCACGGGCGCGCCGGTTCGGGCCCGCATCGAAGTCTGATCCGTGACCGCGTCGTCCAACGCGCTCGGCGATTCGTTGCGAGCGGCGGTGGACGCCCGCTCGCGCAGGGCCCTCTTGCGGGATCTGGCGCCGGACGCCGATCCCGTACCGCAACTGCTGGCGACGGGGCGGTCCCTTCGACGCAGCGCGCCGGGCGAGGCGCGCGTGCTGGCGACCTCCGCGCTCGCGATCGCGCGTTTGCGGCGGGATACGGGCGCGCGGGTTGAAGCGATGCGACTGCTGGGGCAGTTGGCCCTCCTCGACGGGAAGCCACTCACCGCGCGGCGCCTACTTGAATCGGCTTGTGCAGTTGCTGAGCCGGCGGCAGGTGCCGCGATGGCGCCCGAACTGGCGACCTGCCTATCGATACTCGGACGGGATGAAGATGCGCGCATGACTTTGGCGTCCGCGCGCTCTCGGCTGTCGCCGCGCGGATTCACGAAACTGCGCGGATTTCTTGAACTGTCGGAGGGGAACGTACTCGAGAGGCTCGATCGACACGAAGAGGCACTTGTGTCTCTCGACTCTGCGCGCGCGCGGTTCGTGTTGGCGAAGCACAGAAACGTCATTCCGTTCGTCGATTTGAATCGGGCGAACATTCTCGGATTTCTCGGACGATACGAACTGGCGGATCGTCTGTATCGTAGAGTTCATCGCGTTCACAAAGAGACCGGAAGCGAGTCAGCCGCGCTCCAGGTCGCGTACAACCACGCGTATCTCGATTACCTCCGCGGGCGATTCCACGGAGCGCTCGCTCGATTCCGCGATGTCCGAACGAGGTTTGAGCAGTCGGGCGATGAGAGCCACGTCGCGCTGTGTGACCTCGACTGCGCGGAGATCAATCTCCGCTTGAACGTTCCCGATGCAGCTGCGGCGTCAGCGCGTCGCGCCGAGGCGACGTTTGATCGGTTGGGGATGGCCCAGGATGCCGCGCGCGCCCGCTTCTTCGTTGCGGCAGCAGCCAGGCGTCGATCCGCACTCGCGGAAGCCCGTACGGCCCTCGAGAGCGCGCGCGACGACTTTCGCAGGCTCGGATGTGCCGCGTGGGAGGCCGTGTGCCTGCACCGACTCGCGGAAATGGACAAGGCGGACGGGGAGTTGCCGTGTGCGGCCGCGCGCGCTTCCGAGGCATCGAAGAGGCTGTTCGAATTGGGTCTGACGGAGCGTGGCGGTCGAGCCGAGGTTCTCGTCGCCTCCGTCGAATTGGAACTAGGCGACACGATGGCTGCTGTCACGCGCCTGCGTCACCTCGAGGTTCGGGTCGGAGAGTTGTTTGCACCGTGGCTTCGTTGCGAAGCCGCGCACGGATTGTCCCGTGCGCTCGACTTGGCGAATCGGCCGCGGGAAGCGGTACGTCATGCCTTGCGCGCGGTGGCGCTGCTTGAGCGGAACAGAATGTCGGCTCCGCCCGACGAGTACATGGCCGCGTTCCTTCGCGGGAAGGCCGCCGTCTTCGAGGATGCGATTCGCCTCGTCCTCAAATTGGGGGGGCGTCGAGCGTACGCGCTGGCGTTCGAACTGACGGAGGCATCAAAGGCCCGCGCTCTGCTCGATCTGCTCCGAGCGCGAAGCACGGGCGAAAGTGACGTCGCTTCGAAGCGGTCACGCGAATCCGAGGCACTCGCCGGCGAGATCGACGGTCTGACCGGACGGTTGCCGAAGGGGGACGGCAGTGCGCGAAATGTGGGGCTTCGCCGCGACGACGAAAACTTGCGGCGCCGCGAGGATCGGCTCCGCGCGTGCGTGGAGCGACTCCGCGCCCGCAATCGTGGGGCAAATGCTCCCCATGACGAAGCGATCGATCTTGCAACCATTTCAGCGGCGCTTCCGGCCGACACCACGCTCATCGAGTACCACCTGAGCGAGCGGGAACTCATCACGTTTGTTGTGACGGCCGACGCGCTGCGGGTCGTCCGACGCGATGTGCGCCGCGAGGACGTCGTTCGTATGGTCGCGCGCATGCGGTTTCACGTCGATCGCTCGGATCTCACGGCCGACCTTCTGGGCGCCGACGGCGCACGCATGCAGGCGGACGCCGCGGGTCTCGTCCTTGCCGAACTTTCTGAACTGCTGCTCGTTCCCGTCGCGGCGTTCCTGGGAACCCGTCGAATCGTGGTCGTGCCTCATGGCGAACTCCACGGGGTCCCGTTCCAGGCGCTCTCGGCGGGGGGGCACCCCCTCCTCGAAGCCCACGAAGTCGTCCTCGCGCCAAGCGCCTCGATCTTTGCCCGCGCAACGAAACGTACGGGGCCTGTCGGCGTCGGGGCACTCGTGCTGGGGGTCCCCGACGAGGAAGCTCCGCTGATCGCCGAGGAAGTCCGACTCGTGGCGAGCCACCACGCCGGGTCGAGGTTCTTCCTCGGCGAGGCGGCCACGCGTGGAGAGCTTGCCAAGCGGGGCAAGAGGGTGCGGGTGATCCACGTCGCCACCCACGCCGTCTACCGGGCCGACGACCCGATGGCGTCGGCGATCCAGCTGGGGGACGGGTGGCTCACGACCGATCAGATCTACTCGTTGAAGCTCGGCGCCGACGTCGTGGTGCTCTCCGGCTGCGGAACCGGCCGGGCGTCGGTGACCGAGGGAG
>JANNRO010000478.1:0-4633 GCA_031401505.1 Planctomycetia bacterium | reverse complement strand
GGGCGCCGACCAGCGCGCGACGCGTTCGGCGGAGCGGTCGGCCTCGAGAACGAGTCCGTGGCTGCGTCGCCACGCCTCGAGCGCACGCTCGCGTGCGAGCGGGTCGAAGCCGACGGCGTGCTGGAGTTTGCGCAGACACACCGGGCAGAGATCGAGCGGCGTTCGATCGGTCTCCGCCAGATGGTTCGAGCCGTTCATGAGGCAGGCGAAGCGAATGCAATGCTCCATGCCGAACATGTGCCCGATCTCGTGGGTCATCACCTTCAGCGACCGGCGGAGCACCAGCGTCGGCGTGGCGTCGGTGCGCTTCTCGCCGTAGAACCGCGGGTCGTACCGCGCGAACGAGAAAACGCCCGCCCGCTCGAACAGCGTGGCCTGCCCGAACACGAAGTTCCACGACGGATCGGGATAGAGATCGGTCGTCGTCAGCGCCACCGCGCAGAACGCGTCCTCGGGAAGCACGGCGACCAGCCAGTCGAGGACGTCCGTCGTCAGAATCTGCGGTTCGCCCGATTGCTCGTTGGTCCGGGCCGTGAACTTCGGCCTCGCGCCGCGCGTCTCGACCGGTCGCGCGGGCATTCCGAAGAACGCTTCGGCGTACGACGTCAGCACGTCGATCGAGGGAAAATCCCCCGTGCCGAGATCGCCCATCGGCACGAGCCGGATCGCAAAGCGGTGGACGTCGGGCTCGTTGCGCCGACAGTCACGCCACTCCTCGAACGTCTGCCCGGGCTCCTCGTGGTTCGAGAGCCAGTCCGACGGACCGGACTTCCGCATCGGTTGGACGTCGACCGACACGTCGAATGCCCGGGTCAGCACGTCGGGCGAGGGATCGGCCTTCGCCCTGGGCCCGCCCGAATTCGCGACGGGGCCCGCGTCCGACGCCGTGATTCTCCGGGCGACCGGAACCGGTCGGGAGTCCGACACCGTGCGCACGGTGGACTCACTCGTGCCTCGGCCGAACCAGACGAGCGCACCCATCACGAGGGCGGAGCCGGCGACGAGGCAGACTCGGAACACGTGCGACTCCCGAGGCGGACACTCGGTCCGGACACAGGAGAGAACGTCTCCCGGCGGCGACGGTTCATCCGGCAGCCCCGCCGCCGCCTCGCCGCGGATAGAGTCCGCTCGCCATGACGCTGCGCGAGTACCTCCTCCTTGCATTCTCGTCGTTGTTCGTGATCGTCGATCCGATCGCGCTGATCCCGTCATTTCTGACGCTGACCGAACACGCGGGACCTCACCGCCGCGTGCGAACGGCGGGCGTCGCGTGCCTGACGGCCGCCGTCGTCCTGATGGGCTTCGCGGCCGGCGGCGAGGCGCTCTTCCTGGTCCTCGGCATCACGATGCCCGCCTTCCAGATCGCGGGGAGCATCCTGCTGCTGCTCGTCGCGCTCGACATGCTCCGTGCGCGACCGATGGAAGTGCGCGAATCGCCCGCCGAGACGTCGGCCACCGCCGAGCGCGACGACGTCGCCTTTTCGCCACTCGCCGTACCCATGCTCGCGGGCCCCGGCGCCTGCTCGGCCGTGCTGCTCCTTCGTACGCGGGCGGCCGACGACCTCCAACGCACGCTGCTCTTTCCGGTGATCGCTGTCGTCTGCCTCGTGGCGTACGGCATCCTCCGGCTCTCGGCGCGTCATGCAATGAAGATCTCGCCGAACGCGATGCGCGTCGGCACTCGCCTGATGGGACTCCTGCTCGCCGCCGTGGCCGTTCAGTTCTTCCTCGACGGGGTGCGGGACAGCGGACTGTTGAAGCACTGATCGGGTCGCGTTTCGCCGACGTCGTCGATCTCGGGTGACCCGCAAGCCCGCGGCGGATACGCTCGCACGATGCCCGAGGAAGAGTCGTCGCCGCCCGCAGATGGCCCCGAAGCACGAAGGCCCATCGCCGAGCCGGCCCGACCCCCACCGATGCCCGACTTCGACGGAGACCTCGTCGGCCCCCCTCTCGACCGGGCCGGGCGGCGGCGCATCGCGTTCGAGGTGGCGGCCGTGCTCTGCCTCGCATTCCTCCCCGATCTCGCGAACTCGATTTTCTCGCTCCGGCAACCTGCGTGGATCCGACAGCATGGCGACGAGGACTCGATCGCGCACATCCTCCGCTCGCTCGCGGTGACGCTGCCGGTCGTCGTATTGATCCGCTACTCGCGCGAGCCGTACGCGAAATTCGGCTTCGTCCGTTCGAGTCCGCCGCAGTTCCTCGTCGGCGGACTCGGACTCGCAGGCGTTGTCTATTGCCTGTGGACGCTCGTCTGGGACACGGCCTGGTTGCAGCAACTCGAATTGCGACCCCGAGACCTGCTGCCGACGGGACCCGGCTCGGTCACGTTGATCGTCGTCATGCTGGCGCTCAATGCCATCGCGGAGGAGGTCGTCGCGCGCGGATACCTGATTCCGCGCCTCGAGGATCTGACCCACCATGCCGGCGCGAGCATCGTCCTCTCGGCGGTGCTCTTCGCGTCCTATCACCTCTATCAGGGGCCCGCGGGCGCCGTCCACGCGCTGATCTTCGGCCTCGTGTTCGGGACGGTGTTCCGCATCACGCGCACGCTCGGGCCCCTGATCGCGGGCCACTTCCTGTACGGGCTGTGGGCCGAGTTCGGGTGATGTCGGTAGGCTGGTCCGCCATGCCGTCCCCGAGAGGATCCGACCGCCGCCGCGTGGGCGTGTTGCTCGCCGCCGCCGCGTTGATCAGCTTGATCGGCCTTCTGTTGCACGGACCGCTCGCGCAGGACGTCACCTATCACGCCTTCGCCGACGACCGCCCCTGGCTCGGCATCGAGAACGGCGCCGACGTGGCATCCAACGTGCCGTTCCTGTTCGTCGGTCTCGCGGGATTCCTGGCACTCCTCCGCGCGCGTCGAAGCCCGCGGCCGCCGCCCCGTTGGGTGGCGATCGGCTTCGGGCTCCTTTCGTTCGGTGTCGCGACGACCGCCATCGGCTCGTCGATCTATCACCTCGACCCGTCGAACGAGACGCTGGTATACGACCGGCTCCCGATGTCGCTCGGCTTCGCCGCGCTCTCGGCGTTGGTGCTCGGCGAACGGCTCGGTGCGCGCATCGGCCGGGTCGCGCTCATGCCCGCGGTCGTCCTCGGCGTCGCGAGCGTGTGCCTTTGGGCCGCGTCCCTCGACGGCCACGGAGGCGACGACCTGCGCGTCTACGCATTCGTCCAGTACTTCACGTTGTTGACCCTCGTCACGCTGCTCGTCCTCGTCCCCGAACCGCGCGCGACGCGGCGATTCCTCTTCCATGCGGTCCTCGCCTACGGCCTCGCGAAGCTGCTCGAGCAACTCGACGGGACCGTGCTGCGCGCGACCGGCGGCCTCGTCAGCGGCCACACGCTGAAACACGTCGCGGCGGCCGTCGCCGCGTACTGCCTCGTGCGATGGTTCTCGGCGGGCGTGTCGAGCACCCCCTCGGACGACGAACGCGAGACCTGATCGGACGGCTACGGATTGCGGTCGCGACCGGCTCGCCGGTACGCTCGGGCGATGCCGCCCACCCCTCGCGTCCGTCGCATCGCGGCGACGATCTTCGTCGCATTCCTCTCGCTCGCCGTTGCGCCCCCTCGCGCGGACGCGCTCCCGCTCGACTCGACGACGCGCGACTTCGACCAGAAGCATGTGATCGTGCGCGTGACCCCGCACATCGAGAAGGGGTCGATCGACGGCGAGACGACGATCCGCTTCGCGCCTCTCAAGGACGGGTTCACGGTGCTCCGCCTTCACTGTCAGGAGATCGTCGTGACGACGGTCCTCGACGGGACGGGGGTCCCGTTGCCCTTTCGCATCGACGACTCGATCCTCTCGGTGACGTTCCCGAGCGCGCTCGCCAGGGACGCCGACGCCGAAGTGACGGTCAAGTACGCGTGCACGCCCACGGCGGGGCTCTTCTTTCATGCGCCGACGAAGGCCAGCCCGAACACGCCGGTCGAGATGTACAGCCAGGGCGAAGGGCGGGACAACCGGCGCTGGATTCCCTGCTACGACGAGTCCGACGACCGCTCGACGTGCGAGATCTACGCGACGGTGCCGAAGAGCCTGAAGACCATCGGGAACGGCGTGCTCTCGTCGTCGAACATGGAGCGCGACGGCACGCGCACCGACCATTGGACGCTCGACCGCCGGATTCCGAGCTACCTGATCTCGCTGATCGTCGGGAATTTCGTGACCGTCACCTCCGAGTGGAAGGGCGTGCCGCTCGAATACAACACGCAAGTAGGCCGCGAAGCCGAGGTGTGCGAAGGGTGCTCGGGAACCCCCGCGATGATGGAGTTCTTCTCGGCGTACACGGGGCGCAAGTACCCGTGGGCGCGCTACGCCCAGACGACGGTGTGGGACTTCGTCTACGGCGGCATGGAAAACGCGTCGGCGACGACGATGAACATGCGGTTGCTCCACGGCAAGGAAACGCGACCGAACTACGCGGCCGACGGGCTCGTGGCGCACGAATTGGCGCACCAGTGGTTCGGCGACCTGCTCACCTGCAGGACGTTCGACCACATGTGGTTGAACGAGGGCTTCGCGACCTACTTCACCGACCTCTTCTTCGAGCACCGCGACGGGCCCGAGCAATTCTCGATGGAGCGCTGGCACCAGAACCGCAGTTACATGAGCGGGACGCCC
>JANNRO010000477.1:0-3972 GCA_031401505.1 Planctomycetia bacterium | reverse complement strand
ACCGAGTCGCCTCCGTCGTCGCCCGCCTGTTCGACGCGCTGGTTCGCCTCGAGGACGCCCGCGGTGTTGCGGCATTGTCCCGCGTCTGCCTGCTCATTCCCGGCGCGACCACGCGGGTGAACGGCGTGCAGTTCGGGGTCGAGGACCTGACCGCCCGTGCGGTGACGCAAGTCCGGGCACGCATCGCACGACGACCCGTCGAACGGCGCCTCGAGCCGACGCCGATCGAGTCGACCCATCTCTGGTCGCTCGAGGTCGGCGATCCGAATCTCGTCGGAGGCGCAGGCAATTCGACGGGACGTCCGACCGCACGCGTTGCGGTCGAGGGCGACGCGATCTATGTCTGCGACGCGCGCCGCGTCCGACGAGTCGATCGGTGGACCGGCCTCGTGCGATGGGCGTATCCGACCGCCGATCCGCTTCCCCGCGACTACGACCCCGCCGGGCGATCGAGGTCGTTCGAGTCCCCGATCCGTGACGTGGTGATCGCGGGCGGCCTCGTGCTCGCGGTGCTCGGAAGTCCACCTGTCTCGACGATGGCGACGTTTCGTCACGACGGAGGGATCATTCATGGCGCCCATCTCGTGCGCGAGACGCGAACGCGCATCGTCGCGCTCGACGCCGTCGACGGGCGACCTGTGTGGTGGAGCGGCAGTGTCGACGAGACCGATCCCATCGTCGGGGCGGCCGACGTCGCGATCGCGTCACCGCTGCTCGTGGAGCACGACTCCGTCTCGGCCGTCGTGTCGGCTCGTCGAGGGGCGGTCGAATGCTGGCTCGCGACGTTCGAGCTCGCGACCGGTCGCGTTCGTCGCACGACTCGCCTCGGGCGGTCGGAAAGCGGGCTCGCGCTTCCCGCGAGCATCGGAGCCGAGCGCACGCTCGAGGAAGGTTCGACTCGCGGTCTGCCTCGCGCCGAACGACCGGTGCGGTCGGGCGACGAGATCGCGGTCGTGACGGGCGCCGGGTTCGTTGCCGGCGTCGGCGCCAGGTCGGGGTCGCTCCGCTGGGTGCAGGCGCTGCCCCGGTACACCGAGGCGTCGGTGAACGAGGGGGAGTCGGGCGACGAGCTGCCTGCCGCAGGGATCGAGCATGCGTTCTCGCCACACAACGAACCGATGCCGGGCTTCGGCTCGTGGTTCGTCGCGGCGGAGGATGCGCGCTTCGCGGTTTCGATCGAGGCGGGAACCGGGCGGCAGCGTTGGGTGGCGTTCGACGCGCGAACGGCCGGCGCCGCCGATTGGAAACCCCCGGAAGAAGAGCCCCCCGAGCCCCCGGAAGGCGAGCCCCCGGGAGGCTTCGTCATGGCTCCCCATCTCGTCGGGTTCCTGTCGGACCGCGAGGGTCGTGCCGGAATCGCCCTGGCCGGCGGCCTGCGCGCCCTCGAGGCGCGAGACGTCGCGACCGGAAAGTTGCTGCGAGACGCGGGAGCGGAGTCGTGGCGCGGCCACGACCCCTGGGAGTCGAGCGACATCGCCGGGCGTCCGCTGCGGATTGGTTCGTCGCTACTGGCCGTGCGAGGCGGCCGACTGCGCGCGCTCGACGGCGGATCCGCGCCGCTCGACGGCTGGACGGAGCGCGCCGACCGACCGCTCCTGCCTTCGGGGGCCGGAGACATCGTCGGCGACGTCGTCCACGCGGACGGCGTATGGATCGTCGTGGGACCCGAGCGGGTCGTCGCGATCGCCGACGCGGCGGCCGCGGTTGCCGCCGCGAAAGCAACCGGTCGGGATGCCGCCGATCGCGCGGCGCGCGCCTGTCTGCTGGCGCGTGTGGCGCCGTCTCGCGAGGCGCTGACCGCCGCCGTCGCTGCGTCGGCCTCGGAGTCGGCGGTACGGGATCAATTGCTCCCCTTCGCCGTCGACGCGCTGCTTCCCCGACAGGACGGCGTGGCATTGGTCGACGACGAGGCCTCGCTCACGTCGCTCCGGGTGCTGGTCGACGGCCTCGACGTCGCGGCGCGTGCGCGGGCCTACCGGAACATCTCGCTCGATCTCGAACGGCGAGGCCAGGACGCCTGCCTCGTCGAACTGCTCGACGCGTGGATGCCGTTCGGGCATCGCGCCGTCGTCGACGCCTACGGGGGACGGGTCGAAAGCCGGATCCGGGTCCGATCCGACCTCTATGCGGGCGAACGATTGCCGGCCGCCGCGGCTCGATCCGCCAAAGGACGCGCGGCGCTCGCGCGTCGCGAGCAGCGGGCCGAGGCGCAGATCGCGACGGCGATGCAGCTGGGTGAGTCAGCTCTCGTCGAAGCGATCCGTCGGGCCGGCGGAACGCGTGCGGCCTGGCTCGCACGGTTCGACCTCCTCGCGCTCCGAATCGACGCGGGCCGCTTCGACGACGCGGCCTCGACGGCGGCCGATCTGCGGACGTCGGCACCCGACTTCCGGGGGCCGTCGCTCGCGCTCGTGGGCGTCGACCTGGGCAGCGCGGCGGCTCACGCGTTGCGCGGGCTCGAGGCCGACCTTCATGCGCGCATGGGCGAGATGACGGCCGCTCGAGAGGCGCTGTTCGACGCCGATCGGGACGGACCGGCGCTCGCGCGGACGTTGGATGGCGGTCCCGCCGCCCTGCTCGCCCAGCGAATCGGGCGCTGGTCGTCGGGGCCGACCCCCGACGCGGAGGCCGACGGTCGCCTCGAGCTGTTTTCAGGCGACCGGACGCCGTCGGAGCAAGCGCGTCTGGAGGTCGCGATCTGCGAGCCGTCCGGGCCGGGCGCGTCGGGAGACCTCGATCGCGTGGTCGTCGGTCGCGGGGTCGGCTTCGAGATCCGATCGCTTTCAACGGGCGCCGTCGTGCCCGTGACTCCGATCGACACTGCGTTCCTCGGGGCGACGCTGCAGGACCGAGAGACGTCGGTTCCCGGGTCGGGCGTGCGCATCGCGTCGGTGATCGCCGGACAGGCGGCCGATCGCGCGGGTCTGCGCGCGGGCGACTGGATTCTGCGCTGGGGAAACGACGACGCGATCGATCGCGGGTCGTTGGTTCGCCGCGTCGCACAAACGCCCGCCGGCTCGACGGTCCGGGTCGTGGCGTCTCGACACGGCCGGCGGTTCGACGTGGAAATGATGCCCGGCCGCCGCACGACGGACGATCGGTCGCCGTCGATCTCGCGGCACGCCGAGTACTCGGGCGACGGCACCGCGATCGTCGCGTCGCGCTTCGGTCTCGCGCGCGTCGACCTCGAAACCGGCGTCGCGACGCCGATCTGGCGCAGTCACGTGTCCGGTCAGGTGGTCGAGACGCTCGGCTTTTCCGGGACGCTGTTCGCATCGGTCGCGACGTCACCGCTGGGCGACACGACGGTCGTCGCGGTCGACGCGGCGACCGGAACCGAGCGCTGGGCGACGGCGATCGAGGGCGCGACCTCGTCGCCTCCTCGCGTCGTCGGGAGCGCGCTGGTCGTCGATACGCACGAACCGTCACGCACGTGGATCCTCGACCGTGCGTCAGGGAGTCTGCGCGCCACGTACGCGCGGAGCATGACGTCGGTCGAGCGTCGGCGTCGATTCGCGCACGCGTCCGAGCCGCAGGGGTCGGTCGATTCGGGTGGGGCCGTCTGGCTGTGGCGCGACGGCGTCAAGCGTGAGTTCTTGACCTCGGTCGATCCGGCGTCGGGCATGGCGCGACTTCATCGGCAACCGGCGGTCGTGGGAGGTCTCCTGCCGCACCCTCTCGCGGGAGGCGGACTGGTCGCCGCGGCGGCCACGTCGGACACGATGGAGGTTTACCTGCCCGACCTGCGGGGCGGCGTCGAGTCGTTCGGTACGCTCCACATCGACGGACCGCGCTTCGGGACGCAGACGTGCGGGGCGCTCGATTTCCTCTCGCGCATCGCCGTCGGCGGGGACTCGATCTACATCGCGCGCATCACCGGGGAGAAGCGCGCGGTGCTCGGTGCCGTCGAGATCGACCGCCGCGCGCTGCGCGGATTGGCGCTCGGCGACTCCGTCATCTGGCATCCCGGGG
>JANNRO010000476.1:0-4829 GCA_031401505.1 Planctomycetia bacterium | reverse complement strand
CGGCGCAGCCTTCGTGTGGAGTCGGAGGACGAGCGGTCCTGCCGCCTGCGTTACGAGCGAGTCGCCATCGCGTTGTGCGAGAACCGCACGATGGTCGTACCGGAGTTCGGCATTCTCGACGGCGAGGCCCGCGGGCCATCGGACCCGGTGGCGTCGAAGCGTGCGGAAATCGACGTGGCGGGCGCCGTCGGCGTCGACCGGGCCCACCGTAACCCAGCGATCGCCGATGTTGGCGACAGCCGGTGCCTGCGGAGGCAGACACGTGTCGTCGGACGCGTCGGTCTCGAAGCCGCCGCAATGGATGGAAGCCCGTTCGTCTCCGGCGCCCTCGACGACCAGTCTCGGACACGGCACGGCCGTGACGTCGATCCGGCCGACATGCCCTCTCACCGCGGTCACGCGCGCTCGAACGATTTCGGCGCGACCGAAGGGGCCGTCGGAACGAATCTCGTACGATCCCGCCGGGACGCGCAAACGCGCCTCGCCGACTCGGACGGCATCGTCGTCCTTCACGACGTCGGTTTCCTCCGTGCCGGCATCCTCGACATACCCGTCGTCGCCGACGGCGCGCAGGTACGTGGCGCTCGGAACGGCCCTCCCGTCTCGATCGAGTACCCGGACGATGAGCGTCGCGTCCGGCTCGGGGCGTTCTGGCTCGATGATCCCGAGGCAAATCGTCACCGGACGGTCCTCGACGAACGGTACCGACAACCGCCCCCACTCGGCTGGATGGTAAAGGGTCAATTCGTCGCCCGCGTCGCAGCCATGAAGCACGAACGTCCCGTCTGGGGTTGTCGTCGTGGCCGGACCCCGCGTCTCGACGAATTGTCGTACGACGACACCCCCGAGCGGGCGGCCGGTGATGTCGAGAATCGTGCCCCGGGCCGTGGCACCGGGAGGCAACACGATGTCGCGTGGGCGCGCGCCCAGATCGGGGCCTTCGAGCGCGACGTTCGTCGCGCGGCAGCCGGGCGCCACGATCCAGAGTCGCGGGTACGTGAAGGACGGCGTGTCGTAGGGAACGTTCTCGATCCGGAACCGCCCTTCGGCATCCGTCCGCGGCCATTCGATGCCCGGCCCGTGACCGCAACCGAACATGTACTCGAGAGTCAGACCAGCGATCGGCTTGCCGAATGCATCTCGCACCCGCCCCAGGCACGGCTTGCCCCGGCGCATCTCCATCCGCTCGGGAGGCCGCACGCCGTACTCGTAGGTCGGGACGTACCCCTCGGCGAACGCCACCCAGTGCTTGTCGTAGGCCCAGTCCTTGTGGAGACGCACGACGGCGATGCCGTACGGGTCGGAGACGCCCTCGTCGAAGACCCATCCGTGCTCGATGTCGGTGTCGGCCGCGAGTTCCGGATACCAGCGCACGCGCGCGCCGGCGATCGGCTCGAGTGTCACGGCATCGAGCACGAACGTGGAGGCCTCGGACTCGCTCTTGGCCCCGGGCAGCGTTCGTCCGGTGAGTTCCTCCTCGACGTCGAGCGGAACGTTCAAGACGCGCGCCTTCGTCTCGCCGTCGGCCAGCGTGAACCGCCAGAGGAGACCGGACCCCGTCGCAGGGGAGACGACCAGCGAATGTTCACCCGCCGCAAGCCCGGCAAACTCGACGATGCCGTCCTTCGTCGATTCTCCGAGCGTGCCGTAGAGGAGCGTGCGCACGACGGCCGGCTGGCCTTCCCAATCGAGAACGGTGGCGCGAACGGTGCCGGCGGGAATGACCAGTTGACGCGGTCCCGGCGCGGTGACTCGCACGGACCGCGAAACGAGGCCTTGCCCGTCGATCCGAACCAGCGAAGGAGTTCCGAGTTCGATGGGAGACGTCGTGCCGCGCATGTGCATCCGGGTCGCGGTCACGTCGAGCGCTGGCAGCGGCTTCCCGTCGGCCCGCACGAGCGTCAACTCGGCGAATCCGGAGGGGACTTCCTTCGCCAGAGGCGACGCGAGATCGAGGACGAATTCGGCCGCGGGACCCGAATCCGACGCGTCGATCGTGAAGACGTGTTCTTTCTTGTCCGAGCGAACCAGCACCCACAACGGCCCGGTCGCCTGCGTCCGGACGACCCCGCCCGGGAGTCGTTCGACCGTCGCCGCGATGTCGCGCTCCGCGTCGACGTAGATCGAGACGTCGTCGACTTCGCTCCCCGGGACGACACGAACGTGCGTCGCTCGAATCGGGGTCCAGCGCAGCGGAACGGCTCGCTCCCCTTCGCGTACGGGGCCCACGTCCGCCTCGGAGCGACCGAATCGCTTCGAGGTGATGCGCACCAGCGCGGGCACGTCGGAATCGATGAACGCCACCGCATCGCGCGACTTCCAGTCGTCCCCGAGAGAGAGATGCCTTGTCGCCCCCCCGACGAAGAGCGAGATCACGCCTTGATCCAAATCGAGGTCCGCCGGGGGCTCGATGAGCCGAACGGGGACGCGCGGGAAACTCGACAGCGCGACGCGGGTCGTCTTCGAAGCTTCGACCACTGCGGTCTGGGTCACGATCCCGAACGGTCCGATCGGCCCGGCGGCTCGAAGAGTGGCCGTCCCGACGGCAACTTCGAACGAGCCGGCGTGCGCACCTTTCTCTTCGTCCCACTCCAACTCGTGGAACTCGGGGAGGCCGTTCGACCCCACGATCTCGAAGGGGACATCCTCGTCTCGCATCGACTCCGGGACCGACGTCCGGACCTCGATCGTTCCGCGCTTGGTCGGCTCCGCGAAGCCCGTGGGCGTCCATGTCACGTCGAGCGGATGTTCGGCGGTCGTGCGGTCGATCGTGTGCTTCGTGTCCTCTTCGCTGCCCGGTCGATCCGGATGGACGATCACGACGCCGGCGTCCGCGCCGAGCCCGGCCAGTTCGAAGCGGCCCTCCCTGTCGGTCGTCGTCGCGGGCCCGCGGGGGAAATCGTCGCTCCGCACCACCGCACCCACGAGCGGCGCCCCGTCGGGCCCGCGCACCGTTCCCTTGCACGTGACCGCTCGCTCGAGCACGAGATCCTCCGGAGTCGTCCCGAGCATGCCCATCACGCTGGTCCGATGCACGACGAACCCGGTCGCGCGAATCCAGAGATTGACGCCTTGGCGATCGGCGTTCGGGATCGTCGCGATGCCGTTCGCGTCGGTCGTGCCGGTCCAGAGCGTCGGCGCGTGCGGGCAGCCGTCGCCCGCGTAGGCGTCGACCGCTGCATTCGCGACGGGCGCCGCCGCTTCATCGACGAGCCGGAAGCGGAGGTCGCGTCCGCGTTCGAGGGCCGACACCTCGGGCGGGAACCAGCCGAATTGGTGGAGCGGGGCATACCCCGACGCGCGAACGACCCAATGACCGACGTCGCCGTCGTCGAGTCGAAAGCTCGCGACCCCCTGCGCGTCGGTCTTGGCTTCGACGACCGCGGTCCCATAGTCGAAGTGGCGTGTGTCGATGTCTTCCGGGTACCCGAGCACCTCGGCACCGACGAGGGGCCGGCCGGTCTCCGCATCGACGACCACCGTCGCGGCAACGCCCATGCGACCGGCGCCCGGCAACGTCGCGGAGTATCCCGAGACATCGCCCTCACCCGTCGGCGGCTCGGCCTGACCGAGCGTCGTCGCAAGCGTCAGCGCGAGCGCGATGGAGCCCGAGCGGACGATTCGCATGAACGCTCCTACCGAGACGACCCAAGACTACAACGTTGCGCACGACGACATGCCCCCCGGGCCCGTAGAATCCGCGCCCCTTGACGACTTCTCCGCTCCCGTCCCAGGCGCTGGCCGATGCAGTCGGACGAATCCGCTGGTCGGACGCGGGCCCCGTCCGCGATTCGGGTTCGGCCGCTTCGCAGATGGCCGACGAAGTGCGCGCGGGACTCTCGGCCGTCGAACCGTGGCTGCCGTCCAAGTACTTCTACGACGCCCGAGGAGCCGCCCTCTTCGACGCGATCACCGAACTGTCCGAGTACGACCTCCTACGGAACGAGAGCGAGATCCTGGCGAGCAACGCCGCGTCGATCGCCAGGACTTCCATGCCCCGGGAGATCCTTGAACTGGGGTCGGGGTCCGGGCGAAAGACGGAGTACCTCGTCAATGCAGCGATCGCGGCGGGCCACCTGACGACCCTGTCGTTCCTGGACGTGAACCGGGAGGGGCTCGCCGACGCCCTCTCTCGATTCGGCGTCGCTCACCCGAGCCTCGCCTTGTCGGCCCTCGTCGGCGACTTCACCCGCGACCTGGGTCGGGTTCCCCGTCGCGACGGCGTACTCGTGCTGTTCCTCGGCAGCACGATCGGCAATCTCGATCCGGTGCGCGAGGCGCCCGCTCTGTTCCGCGACGTCGCGCGGGTGCTCGGACGCGGGAGCGCGTTCCTGTGCGGCTTCGATCTGGTCAAGGACCGCCGCGAAATGGAACTCGCCTATGACGACCCGCAGGGCGTGACCGCCGACTTCAACCGCAACATCCTGCGGGTCGTCAACGCGCGGCTCGGGGCCGATTTCGAGCCCGAGGCCTTCGACCATGTCGCGTTCTTCGATCCCGAGCGCAGCTGGATCGAGATGCGGTTGCGTGCGCGGCGACCGATGACCGTCCGGATTCCGGGAGCCGCCTACACATTCCGGTGCGAAACGGGCGACGAGATCCGCACCGAGATCTCGGCCAAGTGGACGAAGCCCGACGTCGAGCGGGCGCTCGCCGGAACCGGACTCGCCCTCTCACGCTGGATGACGGACCCCCGGGAGCGCTTCGCCGACGCGTTGATCACCCCCGCCTGAAGGTTTTCTCGGAAGTGTCAGACACCATGCCCGTCCAGTTAAGCGGTGGGCCTTCGAGGGGGTCTGGGTAGAGGCCGACATCGTTCGGCGGCAGGG